>NZ_JACASN010000003.1:0-166152 GCF_013390985.1 Acinetobacter sp. Swhac1
ACAGTTGCTCGATTGATGCAAAAACTAGGTATACAAGGTGTTTGGCGTGGTAAGAATAAACAAACTACCCGTAGCCGAGAGGATCAAAAACGAGCAGATGACTTGGTGAAACGCAATTTTAGTGCTGCTCATCCTGACCCTTGCGAAGCAATGCTTCTCAGGTCGCTGACTTCACGTATATTCAAACTCATTCAGGCTGGGTTTATACTGCATTTATTATTGATGTGTTCTCACGAGCAATTGTTGGATGGAAAGTATCAACACGTATGAATACAGATATGGTGCTCGATGCACTGGAGCAAGCATTGCATGATCGAGGCATGCCAAAGAACGTGATTCATCATAGTGACAGAGGCGTGCAATATCTTTCCATTCGTTATACCAATCGTTTAGAAGCAGCAAATTTACGAGCATCAGTCGGTACGACCGGTGATTCATACGATAATGCTTTGGCTGAAACGGTGAATGGCTTATACAAAACAGAGGTGATTGAATATTTAAAAGCGGATTGGCAAGGTTTAGCGGATGTACAACTTGCGACACTAAACTGGGTAGATTGGTTCAATAAAGAGCGTGTACACAGTGCACTGGGTTATGTATCACCTTTTGATTTTGAAGCAATGTACTATGATAAAATTAATCCGTTAGGTCAGGTGGCCTAACTTAAATAAAAAAGTCTCCGACAAACCCAGTACGGTTCACCTCACTGAATAACCTGGTATCTAGCACAACGGGCAAGAAGTCATAACTGAATTCTTAAGAACTATTGGTCTGCGCACTTGAACTTAAGGTAAAAATAAGTCTTAAGTGCTATTGATTTTTATGTTTTTTTGATGGATATTTATGTTTATATTTCTAGTAATAGAAATATTCAAAATAACTTAAGAATACTTTAAGAGAGGGCTCTATGGAAATTCAAGATGACAAATTGAATATCGAAGAAGTACAGCAATTAGCATCTAAATTAGCATGTGTTAACAGTGCAACAATTGATATTAATGAGCGTGAAAAGCTTGAGCAAGATTTAAATGCAATGTTTGGTCAATGGTATGAAGGGGACTAAGTAGCATACATAGTTAGCCAATGAAATACATTGGCTAACTTGGAAGTCCGTTTTATGATTATCTATAATAGTAATTCGATTACTGCGAGTGGGTTGGCACAGGCAGTATCTCAATTTTTTAATATTGAAGCTGTAGAAGTATCAACGATTAAGTTAGAAATAAATACTTCTGACGAACTAGTTATTTTATTTATTAATGTATTTGGGGAAGAAGAATTAAATATAGAGTGGGAAGAATTTCTGAAAAAAAAATTTATAAAAAATCAGAGGATAATAGTATTTTTATTTGGTGTTTATGATGAGTATATTGATAAAGACTCAATCATAGTTAAACAAATTTATTATTATTTAAAAATTGACAATAAGTATATAGAGATATTTCCGAAAAAATTGTCAAAATTTAACCTGAATTTAAATGAAATTAAAGATTGTGTGCTAAATATTAAAAATAAAAGTATTGTGGATGATTTGCTTCATAAAGAAATATTAAGTTTATCTCATATAAATCAGAAATCTCCTTTAATTTATAATGAAGAAACATTAAATTTGACATGTAGTTTTGATGGATTCTCTAATCTTTTAAATTCAAGTGGAATCGATTCTTACAGAATATTAAATCAAATTTTGAGGCTTTCCTCTCAAAAGAATATTATTTGTAATAGAGTAGATTTAAGTGAATTTGATTACGGGAAAATTATAAATAATAGATTGGAGAAACTATACTTTAAATCTTGTTTGATTTCAAAAACACCTGAATTGAGTAATTTTATTAATCTAAAATTAGTTAACTTTTCAGCAAATAAAATAAAGGAATTGATTTTTGATAATTTTCCAAAAAATGTGAAACGAGTAAATTTTTCAAAAAACTGCATAGAGAAAATTATATGTGGAAATGATTTTAATTATAATAATATTGAAAGTATAGCATTGTTTAATAATCGATTGAGTGATTTTAAATGGCTGGATTATTTTAAAAATGTTAAATATTTGAATATTGGTATGAATCCAATATCAGAATTCCCAAAAGAGATTCTTGGATTAAAGGATTTGGAATATTTGAATGTGGCTGTTACTGATATTAATCGTTTGCCAGAAGGTTTATTGCAATTAAGTAATCTAAAAATAATAGATATTAAGCATTGTGTTAACTTAAATCTTGAAGGCTTTATTTTAAATAAATTAAGTAGTAATGGTGTTGAAATAATATGTTAACTGAAAAGGATATATCTGTCTTAATAGATTTTCTGAATAGTAATGAAGTTGTGAAATTTCAATTTGATGAAAACTATCAATCTATATATAGTTTAGAGAAAATGAATGATGATCTTAATTATCAAAATTTAGTATATCCCTATGTAAGATTAAATAATTATAAAAATACAACTTCTAGGTTGGATATTATTGAAAAAACAAACAATAAGCATTTAAATAATTTGGAAACTAAATTATCCCTTAAAAGTATACTATATAGACTGGCTAAAGGGGATACTTTAATAATGGATAAAGTTGACTTATTTAATCAAAATGTCAGATCGTTCTGTTATGATTTATCTTATGGCTTAAATGCTAAAGTTACTGCCAATTTATATTATACATATCGTAATAATAAAGGTATTAACTTGCATTTTGATCAGCATGATGTATTGGTAATTCAAATTCATGGACAAAAAAAATGGCATATTATTAAAAATTTTAAAGAAGATAATGTTGAAAAAATAAATTACTCTACCAAGCCTAACTTAGATTCGGATGGTGTTATTATCGAAACAATTCTTCTTGAGGAAGGTGACTTTTTAATTGTTCCAAAAGGATTTTGGCATTATACCCAAACAACAGAGGATCAAAGTTCATTGCATATTGCTTTTGGTTTGACACCACCCAATATTCATAATTTTTTAAATGAATATATAAACCAAAAAATGGGGAGTTATATGCAAAAAAATATTTATAACTTAGATGAAAATAAATATAAATCAGTCATTGAGGAATTAATAATTGAATTGAATAAATTATTTGGTGAAAAGAATACTTCTGTAAATTATTCTAATTTTATTAAAATGTATAGAAATCAATATAGTAAAATTGAATTGATTTGATAGATTAGGAAAATTTAATGAAGCAAATATATTTAATTGTGACCAAGAAATGCAATTTATCTTGTTCTTTTTGTATAAGAGATTATGGTTATAATTTAGGTAATAGCCTTTCAATCGATGATTATGATCTTGTTATTGATAGATTGAAACAATATTGGAGTACATCTAATTTTATTATTTCAGGCGGTGAACCAACCGTTCATAAAAACTTTAGTTATTTCTTACAGAAGGCATGTGAAAAATTTAAAAAGGTAACTATTAATACAAATGGTACTAATAAATATTTTTCTACTAAAAAATTTACAGATATCATTGAAAATAATAAAATTAGAATACAGTTTTCAATTGATGGGGCTGAATCTGTTCATAATGAAATACGTGGTAAAGGCAATTATCAAAAAACTTTAAATAATATTAAAATTTGCAAATCATATAAAAATACTGAAATTATTGTTTCGACTACAGTTTCTAATTTAAATTTTTTATATGATTTTAAAAATTTATACAATGATTTAAAAAATTATGTGAATGTTTGGAATATTAAGAGGGTTTCATACTCGGGTGAAGCTAGTAATGAGAATTTTGATTATTTAAATAATGATGAATGGAATCAGATTGTTGAAAATGTAAAAAAAATAGATGTTGAAAATATAATTAATATTCAGAAAATGTACGATTTTTTATCTCTGGATGGGGTAAGTGATGAAATGCTTTCTCATGTGCAATCGAAAGTAATAAAGAACTGTGGAAGTGGTACTTCAAAAATATATATATATCCAAATTTAGATGTGCTTGCATGTACCTGTTATGAAAAAAAACCATCTGGAAATCTTAAAAATCAGGATATACACAGCATTCTTTCAGGGTTCAATCATTTGAATATATCTGCGCATGAAATAGATCATCCAATCTGCAATAGTTGTCGGTATAAAAAGGTTTGTAATGGAGGATGTTTAGGGGCTGGATATTATTCTACAGGTTCTTTAAATGAACCAGATATTAAATGCCCAAAGATTTTTGAACACTATCAATTAAATTCCGATTCAAAGAAGCAAATTTCATTAGTACAAATTTAATATCTAACTAGGTTATAAATTAATGTCTGCAACACTATTTTGGAAAGTATCTAATCAAGATCATGTTAATCAACGTTTAAAGAGAAATTTAGATCATATTCTAAAGTTTAAACCAGAGTTAGCAAAACTATTTGAAGGAACTAAAGATAAAGTAGAACATTTCTTGAATCTTTTTTTTCCCAGTTTAGAAACTATAGGTTATGTAGCAAATTTATCTTTAGAAGACAAATCTTTTCAAAAAATTAATCTTTCATTACGTATCCCTGCGCATCCAGAATTTAGTGATTATCTTGATGTTCATAGTTCCTTTGCTGTAATTGGATATTGGAACATGACTACAAATTCACCTTGGTTCACTCCAGAAAAAATTATGATTACACATAATGATGATGAACCTACTGAATATGAACACGAGATTGAGTGTAGCTATCAACGGCTCGATGGTGATAAATTTCCAGATCGTAACATTCCTAATGTCCTAAATCGTCAACTTGCAAATGATTTACCTAAAATTTCTGTTTTGACAAGTGAAAGGCTTGAAAATTGGAATTCTTTTTTGCAGTTTAAACGGCGTTTGATTCGTCAGAAAACTGTAGGTTTACGTTATATAGCATACGATTATGACCACAAAAATAGTCAGTTGAGACTATTAGTTACCGCTCAAGATGCTGCCTATTTAGAAAAAGCAAGGAGAGGCTTTTTACGTCAAAATTTGCAGCTATTTGACTTGAATATTTCGGTAAATGATTGGACATTCGCACTTCCAGAACTTGATAATGATAAAAAAACACCGAAATCTAGTTTAGAACTAGGTCAGATAACTCGTGGAAAAAAGGTTCTTGAGTTTATTAGTTTCACAAACTTAAGTTCAAATCAGCGACAGATCATGCAAGAAGCAGAGTTTCCATTTCAGCAAGCTGCCTATGCATGGTTGAGGGTAGATATAAGTGAAGATTGGAAGAATAAGTTAGACTCAATTGATACTGAATCAAACGATGAAGAAACATTATTTAATAATCAAGAAGTCTTGAATGGATTTATTAAAAATATACCCGATCAAGGCTTTATTTCATTTTCTTTAGTAGGAGATTGGGCACTTATCAAGCGCCAAGAGCGTAGCATTCGTAATTTGAAACAGAATGAGAATTGTTATTCGCCATATTTATCTAGTTATTTGTTTGATATTACTCAAGCAAAGGAACCTCTTCATATTAATGAGGTTGATTATTGGTACAATGAACAATTAAATGAGGCTCAGCAAAGTGCTGTAAAAAAAATGTTATCAGCTCCTGATCTATGTCTGATTCAGGGGCCACCGGGTACAGGAAAGACTACAGTCATTGCTGAAGCTATTCTTCAATTCGCAAAAGAAGGGCAAACAGTTTTGCTTGCAAGTCAGGCCCATGATGCGATTGATAATGCTTTGTCACGTATTAAAAATAAACCTGAATTACGTGCGATACGATTAGCAAAAGAAAGTCGTGGGCGTAGCAAAATTACAGATGATGGCAAACAATTTGCTGGTGAGCAGGCGCTTGCTCGGCATTATGATGCTTTAGCTGAAGATCTTGATCTTCGATTTTTGAAGCCATTACGTGACAAAAAAAGTATTATTGACAAGTTAAAACTATGGGTAGATCAAGCTGAATTTTTGTCGTTAGATATTCAGAATGCTGAGAAAAAATTATTAAGTATCAAAGAGGATGGTATTCAGCATGCTGAATTATTGAAATTTGAGCAGCAGAAATTTGATGAAGAATCACAACAATATGATGAGACATTACGACTGAAACAAGAATTGGTTCAGTTGCGTGACTTTTTAAGCCAAAAGGGCCCAGCTCCTCTATCTGCACAATTGCCCCAAGAAACCCACGCTTTAGCAGAAATATTGTTTTCGATGATTGAGGCTAAGGTAAACATTCCATTTAGCTGGAATGATTTTAAATTTAATCCAGCATCTCAGATGTTGATATTAAATGCACTTTTTGATATTTGGTTTCAAATTGAGGGTAATTTAGAGCAAATTGATAATGATATTCAACGTTTAGATCAAGCTGGAGTAGGGGGCTTGATCAGTATTGAAACACAGTTGAAAATTCAATCTTTAAATCAAGAAATCAGTCTATTGGCTGATCAAATGGAAATAGATGATTCTGATGAGATAGTCGGAATATGGAGACGCAAACGACGAGAATTAAGTGAGTTAAAACAATGTTCTGATGGGTTAACACATCCATGCTATAAATTATTCATTGATGCGGAACGGTTCACGCGTGTAAATGATGCAAATGAACTTTCACAAAGTTTAATCATACGTATTGAAGTTTTTAAACGTATAAAGAAAGAGCTTGGGGAGACACTCGAAAGGGTTTTAATTGGCTTGAATAAGAGAATAGATCGTCTTACTTCATCTGAGCCAAATGACAAGACATTAAGACAAATGAAGTCGCAAGTAGAAGCTCTGCGTGAGCAGTATCAACTACAACTTAATCTTTGTCGCACATTAAAAGATAAACAACTAGAGAGCCTTCAACTACAAAACTTTAACCAAGAATTTGATTTTCAATCGGCAATAGATGCCACTAAACAACATATAAAAAACTTGGAAGATGAATGTAATATTTTGACTGATCGTAATAGTGATTGGCTGCCTTTATTTGAGCAATGGCAAGCTATTCTTAAAGAGAAAGATCAGGCAAGCCAAGACTGGGAATTGTTGCAAGAAATCTATCCTGCTAATTGTAATTTAGTTGCAATTTCTTGCAATGAAAGAGAGCAAACTTTAACTGATGCCGGGCTTGATGGTTTTGATGTAGTTATTATCGATGAGGTCTCGAAAGCAACACCATTGGAATTATTATTGCCCCTCATGCGGGCTCGTAAAGCAATTTTAGTTGGTGACCATCGCCAACTACCACCTTTGTTTCAGGAAAGCCAGGATGCCTCTAATACTTTTGAAGACATGGTAAATGAAGAAATTGAAGAAGGTGCAACTGATACATTACTGACTAAAGAGAACTTTAAGCGCTATGAAAAAATGGTGACAGCATCATTATTTAAAGAGCTTTTTGAAAAAGCACCTGAAAGTTTGCGTGAACGCTTAACTGTGCAGTTTCGTATGCATCCGCAAATTATGAAAATGATTAACTATTTTTATGAAGGTCAATTAGTTTGTGGTAATCCCGATAAAGATCGGCAACATTTTGTGACGCTTAAGAGTAAATATAATGATTTAGTAACATCTGACAATCATTTGCTTTGGATTGATACGTCATATGATGAGAAAGGAATGGCTTGTCTAGATGAAGAACGTAGTACTAACCCTACTGAAGCTAAATTAATTGCACATGCTCTAGTAAACATTAATGAGCAAATGAAAAAAGCAGGTTTTAATGCCAAGGATTCCAAAGGTAAGCAGAAAGTAGGAGTAGTTTCATTCTATCAAGCACAGTGTCGTGTAATCAGAGAGGCTATAAAAAGCGTAAATCACGGCAGCCTAAAGTTTGATGCAATTGATGTAGAAATTAATACGGTTATTCGTTATCAAGGCAAGGAAAAGCCAATTATCCTAATTAGCTTAGTGCGTAATGATGGTAAGGAAAAAACTTATCGTCGCTCTTCCAATGCCAATGTAGCAAGGTTTGAATTTATTAATGTCGCTATGTCACGCGCTCAAAATTTACTCATGGTATTTGGTGCAAGGAATATGTTGGAAATGCGGGATGTCATTTTACCTAACATGGATACTGAAGGATCAAGTAAGAAGAAAATTTATCAGGATATTTTTAATCGTCTTGATCGAGAAGCTCGTGTTTGCTCAGTAAAAGAGTTTATGCAGGCATGCACAAATTAATTGAGATCTATTCGTAAAAAATTAAATTTTGGAAAGTAAATGAATACTTCATTGATTCAAACTAAAGTATGGCTACCAATTTATAAAGTAGAGTCAGCTATCCATTATCAGTCAATTCGTAAAACTACTGCTTTTGAAGCGTTAATTTTAAAATTGGCAATCCAGCATAAAGAAAAATTGGGTCAGATCAATTTAGAGAAAATTTGTGAGATTTTTAAGATCGAACAAAATTTCATAGCAAATGCATTAGAAACACTTATTGATAATGATGTAATTGAAAGAGTCTCAGGTTATTTGGAAGATATAAAAGTAATCCATATTAAAGTTACAGACCTTGGTCGGGATCTTTTTTATAAAAATCAAATGCCTTCTAATCCTAAGGTAGAAGCAATAACTTGCCATTATGATCCGTTGCTTCTAAGTTTGGTAAAAGCTAAAAATAATTGGACTAGTCACAATAAAGATGAAAATTTAACTTTATCTAAAGACGTTTTTTCTGCAAATTTAGGTCAAATCGGTCAATTAGTTGATTACATAGTTCAACAAGCTGATGAGAAGACATTTGTATGGAAAAAGCCTAATGTAAATATTAGTAAAATTGAAAATGAAGTTGAACGTATCTTATGGCGGGATTTGCCAATAGAGATAGGTTTGGATTCAAATGCAAATATTCATTTAGAAAGTAAAGGTAAGGGTGAAGATATTGCTAAATTTAAGAATTGGTTAAAACAGGCTGAGCCAGAGTTACTTTGGGATCAAATTATTTCGCATGTTTTTGCTAAGTTGGAAAATGATTTACCAAAATTAGATTGGCAACAAGTCCTTGATGTAAGTTTGCCAGATAAAGAGTTGAAATTATCTAGTGCAAAACTGAGTGTGTATTTGGATGAAAGTCCAAATAAGATAGTGCAAGGTTATGAAATTATTTTGTCTCAACATTGCTCGACACCTAAGCTAAATGGTAAAACTTTAACAGTCCCAATGCTATTTAAACCTGCCATAGGCTTTCAAGCATTATATTTAGATCAAAATCTTGAAAGTTCCGTTGTATTTCAAGGTAATACAGAAATATATCATGCTAAACAGCCTAGAAAAGTAGCTTTAAAAGTTAGACTAAAAGATTTAGGAATATGGGAGAAAATAAAAACTAGAGTACTGCAACTTATTGATATTGAGCGATTAGAGCCCTTAGTATTTGCGAGAAGCTTTTTATCGGAATCTCAGCTTATTGATCATGCTCCACTATTAACAGCAAAACAAGCATATAGTTTGCATGATGAAATGATAAAGACCCATAAAGTTGGCTTGCAAAACATTTTATGGAAAGAAAAAATCCAAACATTAGAAACCATAGAGGATCTAAATTATTTTAGAAAAATTTTTCCTAATATTTCATTAAAACAAACCTGGTTAAGCTCAGCATTACTTATTCAAATTTTAGATTCAGCTTTTGAAAAAAGTATTTCTTCTAAAACAGAGTTTGATTTTGTATATGAACCTTTCATTAAAGCAAACAAAGAATTGAAAAGTCGAATTCATCCAGAATTGCTTAAGCAGGTTATTGCTCATCAAAAAATGGATATTAGTAAGATTGCTGTAAAAGATATTGCTGCAATTGATTATTGGTTAGAGGCTTATGAACAGATTAATCAGCAATTACCTGATTTAATCAGAGGTTGTAAAAAAATAGATCAACAATTCATTGGATTAAATTTGTTAAGACAACAAGTTGAACAGCATTTTGCTCCTAAACGTGATGATAATAAGACAGTTGCGATTTTAGATTCTTGTTATTTGATGGATTTTAGTGAGCGTGTAAAAGAAATAATTAAAGATAATTTTGTTATTATTCCTCAAATTGTTATAACTGAATTAGAAGGAAATAAATTAAGTAAAGATCCAGAAAAAGCGTATAAAGCGAGAGAGGCGATAAGAGCTATAAAAGATTTATCGAATGAACATATAGAGCCAAGTCGATTGGAATTAAGTCATTTTATTAACAAAAGCCAAAACCATATCGGACTAAGTAATGATGAACAGATTCTATCTGTTGCATTATATCATCGTTTAAACTCCGCTAAATTGTATAGCCGTGATAATAGTCTCTGTAATTTAGCTAAGTCAGTTAATGTAAAGACTCAGAATAATTAAGTATATAAGAGAGAAATTTATGAGTGCTATCCATGAAAGACGTTATCGCTTGCAGAGAGAGAGAGAAATTGCTCAGCGACGAGTCAGGGAAACAACATTACAGTATGTAGAACGTTATGAAAATATTTTGAATGATTTGAATCATCAAGGTCTTTCTCAATATGTACTTGAAGACATTCAGTTGATACAGGCACAATTAACTCATATTCGATCGATAGCGACTAGAGATGCTTTTGAGGCTCGTGAGCTAAGTATTCAGGTAGGGCAGCGTATTCATACACTACCACGCCTTGCTAGACAATTAGCACGAGTTGAAGCTGAGAATGTGGAATATGAGAGATTAGAACGTGAACGAGAAAAACAAGAAATTTTGCGTCAGGAACATCAAAAGTTACAGCATGCTTGGCAGGAGATTTGGGCAGATTGGACTGATAAATATTCAAGAAATTTAGCACTCAAGGAACTATCAAACTTAAAACAAAAAATATTTGTTCAAAATAGCCAATATACAGTTGAGCAAATTCAAAGAGAAATGCTGCATATCAAACAGGAAGCTGAAAAAAAGGCTAATAAGAAACGAGAATCTGATTTAAAAGAAGCGAATCATGAAGCAACGAAAAATATGCTTGAGCAATTAGCTGAAGAGGTAAAACACGCAAATTTACCTATTTCAGAAACTCAAGTATTAAATGAAGATTTGAGCGCGGTTTTAAGTCAGCCAACAGCAAGTTTTGAGCAAGTTAAAAGTTTGATTCAGAAGGCTGATAAAGCTATGGAAGATGAAAGTATTCGTCGTGAAATGGTAAAAGCTGTTTATGAATCACTTCAACATGCTGGTTTCAGTGTTTTAAAACCTAAACGCACCAAAAATGAGACAGAAGATATAGTTATTATTCAAGCAAGGCGTCCTTCAGGGAATCAGGCAAAGTTCAAAATTGAACTTGATGGCAAGGTTCGCTATGAGTTTGATAATTACAGAGGACAATCCTGCAAGGACGATATGATTAAAGTACTGCCTCGTTTGTCAGAAATTTATGGGGTTGATTTGTCTGATGAAAGAGTAATTTGGTCTAATCCAGATGATGAAGATCAGGAAATGAAGCCGATCACTCCCCAGAATGTACACCAGCGTTAATTAAATAATTGAAGTAAAGAAAGATGCAAACAGAATATATTAATTCATGGTTAGATAATTTTGAACGCCAATCCTTGATTCGCCGTGCAATTGTGATTTCCGGTAACATTATTGATTTATCTTTTTCTGCAATGCAGGAATTAAAATCTATTAATCAAATTATTACTGAAACATTAAAAAAGCAGGGGTTTCAGCACGTTGTTTATTATTCTCGTGTTGGAGGTATTTCAGGTATTACTCCTCAGCAATGGTCAGATTTACAAAATATTGGTCATCAACAGGATGATTTTGAGGGGGATGAATATGATATGGGAGAGTCTAGTCCACAAGATCCTCAACAACAAAATATTGGTCAAACTGAGCTTACTCCAAAAGACTTTTTTGCAGTTGCAGAACAGGTCATTTTAAAATCTAATTTAAGAGTTGCCTTTATTGTTGATTGGTCAAATTATCTTTTTGGGCAAGTAAATAGTTTAAGCGATGCAGAAAGGTCATGGTTGCAACAAATCTCGAAAAGTATCCGTGATGCTGACCTAAATATGAGCGCATCAGATATGAATAAGCCGCAAAGTTTATTAATATTTATCTGTTCTGGTGCATCGGTATTGCCACCAAGCCTTTATTTAAATAATCCTTTATTTAGCGAAGTAAATATTCCATTACCAAGTATTAGTGAGCGTGAAAAAGCAATTTCTTCTTTGAGCTTTGTGTTTCAAGTTCAAGAAGAGCTTAGCCCTTCAAGCCAGGGGTTGAGAGATTTTGTTACCTTGACGGATGGTTTAACTATTCGTGATATCTATAATATGGCAAGGTTGTCACGTCAACAGAGTGAAACATTATCAATAAATAATTTGGTATCACTTTATCAATATGGTAAGCGTCAGTCTCCTTGGGAGCAGCTTAATCATGAAAAATTACAGGATACCCAAAATAAGTTAAAACTAAGGGTAAAAGGGCAAGATCAGGCAATTGATGCAGTAAATAAAATTCTGATACGTGCTTATACTGGCCTATCGGGATTGCAACATTCAGTAAAAGCAAAAACTCCGAAAGGAGCACTTTTTTTTGTGGGACCTACAGGTGTAGGTAAGACTGAATTGGCAAAAGCATTGGCAGAGTTTTTGTTTGGAGATGAAGATGCATGTATTCGTTTTGACATGTCTGAATTTAATCATGAACATGCCGATCAACGCTTAGTTGGAGCACCTCCAGGTTATGTCGGTTATGAGCAAGGTGGACAACTGACCAATGCAGTAAAATCTCGACCATTTTCGCTATTATTATTTGATGAAATTGAAAAAGCCCACCCACGAATTTTGGATAAATTTCTCCAGATTTTGGAGGATGGCCGATTGACTGATGGTAAAGGTGAAACAATTTCATTCTCAGATACGTTTATCGTATTTACATCGAATATTGGTGCAAGTGATATAGTCCCTTCATCACCTGAAAATGTAGCTGAACAATTCAAACTTGCTGTGCAAACACACTTTAAGAAAGAACTTAAGCGCCCTGAATTATTAGGACGTATTGGTGAAGCAAATATTATTCCATTTAATTTCATGGAAGATGACAATGTTCTGAAGAATATTGCAAGAGCTAAACTTAAGCCTTTGGAAAACCGATTAATCGAAAAATGGAAAATCCAGTCTTTTATTTTCGAAAATGAAGATAAAGCATTACAGACATTGGTAGAAAAAGTAAATAAACAGCATGGGGGTCGTGGTGTGTTAAATGTATTAACAAAGGAATTGTTTGATCCACTAGCAGATTTTTTATTTAGGCATGTTCAATATGCTGATCAGCTTAAAAATAGAACTATACGTGTAATTCAGGCAGGTAAGTCTTTTGATTTTGATATTGTCTAAAGGCCAATAAGATGTCTTGGATAAATTTAGCAAAAATTATAGAGGTAACTGAAGCTGAAGGACCTGGATTGCGTACAGCAATCTGGGTGCAAGGTTGTCTAAAACGATGTAAGGGATGCTGTAATGGTCAGTTCCTAAAAATACAGCCAGCTGAACTGGTTCCAATTAAAGAAGTGATGGCAGGGATTAAAGCTGCGAAAGAAATGTATCAGATAGAAGGTATCACTTTGTTAGGAGGGGAGCCTTTTTTACAAGCAGAAGGTTTATCACAAATTGCCGAGTTTGCACAGCAATTAGACTTGTCTGTTATGGTGTTTACGGGATACTTGCTAGAAGAATTAACAGAAACAAAATTCCGAGGAGCGACTCAACTTATTGCTGCGACAGATGTACTTGTTGATGGAGAATATGAGATAGAAAATATTGAAACTGTAAGAAATTGGGTTGGTTCAACTAATCAGAGGTTTCATTATCTAAGTGAGTTTTATAATGCTGAAATAGAAACAAGAGAGTTATCTGTGACCAATGAATGGCGCATTGATCACAGCGGAAATATTATGGGGAATGGCCTCCCTTTTATTTTAAGAATTAAGTAAGGTATAGAGGTGGTCCCACTTGTTTGAACAACTAAAAGCGTATTTATAAGTGATATTCCGCTCTAGTTAAGCCACCTTGTTTTGTTGGGGTAGCTGATCATAGTAAAACTCATTTGGTGTCATTTTGTCTAGACTCGAATGAGGTCGTTTCAGGTAGTGTTCAAAAAACTGTGTCATTTCCTTAAGCTGTTAAAAACAGGAATGATGCATTATGGCAACTACATTTGATTTTGAAACAGCCTTAAAACAACTCCAGTCAGGACAAGCACTGACTGGAGAAAATGGCATACTCACCCCTTTAATTAAACGTAAGCGTCCGCTGAACCCCATGCCTATTTTTTAATTTGAGTTGGATTTCCAGCGATGTGGCAGTAATTCTTCTATTTGGGTCGCTTTATGTGTCGGCAGCCTTTTCAGCACATCACTTAAATAGGCGGATGGGTGATGATGAGAAAAAACCGAAGAAAGGTTATGTCTGGGCCTATGCCACAACACAGTACAATCCAGTTCAGGCGGTGATCTATGACTTTCAGGATAGTCGTTCAGGTCAGCATGCAGAAGAGTTCCTGAATGCCTGGCAGGGCCATCTGGTCTGTGATGATTACAGTGGTTATAAAGCACGCTTTAAATCAGGCGATGTCATTGAGGTGGGCTGCATGGCGCATGCACGTCGTAAATTCCATGAGCTACATGTGACTGGGAAAAGTCAGATCGCTGAACAGGCATTACTGATGATTCAGAAACTGTATGCGATAGAAGCAGAACTCAGGAAAAAGACCGATAGTACAGCAGAACACCGCCGCGAATACCAACAACAGCACAGCCAACCGGTGATGCAACAACTGTATGAATGGCTCAACCAACATTATCTGACGGTGCCATCGAGTTCTCCCACCGCCAAGGCCATCAATTACACTCTGAAGCGTTGGCCAGCTTTAAGCCGCTATCTGGATGATGGCAATCTACCTATTTGCAATAATTGGGTCGAGAATCAGATGCGTCCCTGGGCGTTGGGGCGCAAGAACTGGCTGTTTGCAGGTTCGCTGCGCAGTGGTCAGCGAGCGGCAAACATCATGACTTTAATCCAGTCAGCAAAGCTGAATGGGTTGGATCCGTATGCCTATCTCAGTGATGTGCTGAAAAGGCTGCCGACGCATAAAGCGACCCAAATAGAAGAATTACTACCACATCGCTGGAAATCCAACTCAAATTAAAAAATAGGCATGGGGTTCAGCGGACGCTTACAGAATTGCTACCACACCGCTGGAAACCTGAACCGAATTAAAAAATAGGCATGGGGTTCAGCGGACGCTTACTTTTTTCGCAAGAGATGCGATGGATGTCTGGTGATTTGTAGTCATAAATTTTAGTCCCCACTTGTTTTTAAGTGGGGACTAAATTAAGGCTTATAGGATGAATTCATAAGGTGTGTTCAGCGGACGCTTACCAAATAATTTAAAGGATTTGAAATCAATTTAAACTTTTCAATGCTGAAATCATGACATTGTTTAATTCTTTTAAGTCTGTGTCATCTGTCAGCTGATTTTTCAGCTCAAGCATCTCAACAAACTCAATTCTATCTTTAATAGGATCTAGAATTTGACCAAGATAAATTTCGCCTAAAAGTCCACCGTTCCTCATAGAACTTTTAAAGAGTTGCTTAGCTTTACTTATATCTTGAATAAATCCAACTCCATTTTTATACAATCTACCCATCTCACACTCAGCATCTGGATCGCCAAATTCAACTAATTTCTCTAGCCAATATAAAGACTTATCATTTTTAAAGCCTTCTTCAACACACAGACCATACATCATAGCCATTTCCAATTGAGCTTTTTTTTCTATCTTAGGCTGGCTAGGCTTATGACTTAGGGTTTTATCAATCCAAAATAGTGACTTATTTAAATCTTTAACTACCCCCGACCCCTTTTTATAAAGTAATCCTAGCTCAAGCATTGCTGATTGAAAACCTAGCCCAGCAGACTTTTCAAACCAATTGAAAGCCTTCTCGTAATCTTTTTCAACATAGATGCCTTTAAGATATTTACACCCTATCTCATATTGTGCACCTGCATGCCCTTGATTTGCTGCCTTATCCAACCAATAAAGTGACTTTACTTGATCCTGCTTTTGAGCAAACTTGGTCATAAGCATAATTCCTAATTGATATTGGGTATCCACATCTCCTGATTCTGCCAATTTCTCCATCCAATATTGGGCTTTTTTGTAATTATTAGATCTAAAATATAATTCACTACATAATTTTTGAGCCTTTAAAAAAGACCGCTCTGCTGCTTTCTCAGCCCAATAAATCGCTTTTGTGGTATTTTGTTTAAAGCCCTTGTCTCCATTTACATAAAACGTGGCTAATGTATATTGAGCGGCTTCAACGTTATTTTGGGCAGCATGAGTTAACCAATAAAGACCATCTTTATTATTATTTTTTTTAAGATAAATATTTGCGCATAAGTACTGAGCTTTAGAATTCCCCTGTTCTGCTAATTTTAAGCTCCAAATTAGAGACTCCTCCTCATTCGGAGTAATACCATATTGTCCAAGCTTATAAATCGAAGCTAAATAAAGTTGACTTGATTGATCATCTTGGTCTGCTGATTTTTTTAACCAACTAATACCATTATCGTAATCTTTAAAGTCTAGGCATATTTTTCCACATTGATACTGAGAGCTAGCATGGCCTTTTTTAGCAGCTATTAAGAACCATTCATAAGCTTGTTTAGTATCCTTTTCAAAGCCAAATTCACCAGTTAAAAAATACATACCAAGTTTATGTTGCGCCTCTTTGGAATCAAGTTGCGCAGCTATCTTAGTCCAATGAACACAAGCTTCTATGCTAGGAACAACGGTATCACCCTCCAAATGAGCTTGCGCTAAATTAAAAGCTATGTCGCCGATGCTAATACATTCCGTAATATTCACCACCTGAGCCAATTTAGTCAGTAATTTATCACTACTCTCACTTAAATTAAGCAAACTAATTTCAGCATAGATATTCCCTTGATCAGCAGATTTATTATACAAATCTTTAGCAAAGGACAAATTTTTATTATTCGTGTAATGATAATAGCTAGCTAAATATAATTGAGCCTTATGACTTCCTTTTTCAGCTGATTCAATAATTAAATCAATTGCTTTTTCAAAGTTGGCTTCAACACACCAACCATTCTTGTAGAAAATCGCTATTTCCATTAAAGCATCTGCATACCCTTGTTCAGCAGATTTTTTAAACCAATTGAAAGCCATCTTTTTATCTAAACTGACACTAGTACCATTTTTATAAAAAAGACCTAATAGAAATTGAGCAACAGCATTTTTTTGTTCTGCACATTTAGTTAACCAATAATGTGCTTGCTTATACTTTCCTTCTGCTAAGTAGGTTTGCCCAACATCGAGTTGTGCTGAGATATCACCTTTTTTTGCTAAATTTTCTAATTTATCAATTTTGCTTATATTAGCAGAATATTTAACAACCTTGATTTTTCGTAAGCCCATATATCCTCCAAAAAAATTATAAAAGATTAACTATTCAATCAATTACACTACAAATCCATAAAAAGGTCTAAATTATTCACTCCCTCTATTTAATAAATGGCTTTGTTGCACAAAGATTTGAAATGCAAAGCGCCCCTAATTGAGCCAAATTTAAGGCGTAACTTGGGTAAGTGGTCGACCTAATTCCGTAAATCTGTTGAGGACTGCTACACGTGCATGAATTTCATTCACCTGACTAGGAAAGCTTCTTGCCATTAATTTATCGCCTAATAATTTGATGCAATGCATCTTGGTTTCCACCAAACTGCGGCGATGATAGCCTGACCATTTTTTCCATAATGTCCTGCCTAAACGTTTAACGGTTCGAAGTAATTCATTTCGCTCTAGCGAGCTACTCTTTGTATCTTTCCATGGTTTCGCATTTTTTCTAGGTGGAATCACCGCATATGCTTGCCGATCTGCAATGACCTGACGGCATTGCTTGGTGTCATAAGCTCCATCGGTATAAACAGAGTCAATCTGCTCATCTTGTGGAATCTGATTAAGTAAATCACCAAGCACCTGTGAATCACTGACATTATTGGTTGTGAGCTGAATAGCGCGTATTTGTAGGGTTTTGGCATCTATACCAATATGTAGTTTACGCCATTGGCGACGATATTCAGCTCCATGTTTCTTGCGTTTCCATTCGCCCTCACCTAGAAACTTCATGCCTGTAGAGTCTACGAGTAGATGCAGCCCATCGCTACTTTTTTTGGTAGCTGATTGCAATATCAATATGCTTTTGTCTTCTACTGTCTTCTACAAAGCGTACTGTAATCTGGTGCGGTCCAATTTAATCCGCAAAGTTTAATCAGACTTTGCACAAAGCCAGTGACCATACGTAAAGACAGACGGAATAAGGATTTAATCATTAAGCAGCATTGGATGGCTGCGTCGGAGTAGGTTTGATTTCGCCCTTGTTTGCCTTTTGATGGCGCATACCATTGCGTAGCAGGATCAAACCAAATGGCAATATTTCCGCGACTCATGAGTGCTCGGTTATATGCGGGCCAATTGGTTGAGCGGTAGATTTTGTGTGTAGGCTTCTTCATTTGAAAATTATATCGCTGAAAAACCCTTTACAGATAGGTTTGTGCAACAAAGCCAGTGGGGACTAAATTAAGGCTTATAGGATGAATTCATAAGGTGTGTTCAGCGGACGCTTACAGATTACAGTAGTAATCTTTAGTTCCATATTGATTGATCTCTGAGAAAATTATAGTAGGTATCGAAGAATGAATCACACAAATTAAAAAATTTACATCAATTTGAACATTCACGTCATCGTTCGGTGAATAACTTCATGGTGAATATCATGGCTGCTGTAGTGGCATATTGCTTGAACCCCAATAAGCCAATTTTCCAAAATATGCTAAAAGCTAAGTGGATTTCATCGAACTCAGGTTAGAGAACATAATTGAGCTTATCAAACTTTGGGGGCAGAAAAACCCAGCCAAGTTTTGACTAGGTCATAGTTTGTCGCAGTGTTTAATCAATTAAATCAATATTTTTTTTAGGATTTAACCACAGGGTAAAAGGGTTTACCCCAAGTTTTGTCATTGGGATGATTCAGCATGACCTGTAGCATTTCAGGGATAATTGTAAACAGAATGGTGCAGGCATCTTTAAGTTGACTACGATTGACAGTACTGTTGAATGTCGCACCACCGTGAATAATCTGGTTACGCAAAGTATAGAGGTGATTAAAAACAGCGACCAAAATTTCAGGCGTATCTTTTTGGCTGAGCGCATTTAGGGCTTTTTGTTTATTACGTTCAAAACTTTCTAGCCATTCAGTTTCTGTAATTAACCCATTGTGATAATCCCAAAATTGCTGAAACGTAAATTTATTGTTCAGAATAATACGGATACTGCCTGAAAAGGTATTCCACACCGAATCATAAATATGGTGCTGTTGATCTAAATGGCAAATTCGATAAATAAATTGTACGAATAGTCCTTTATCTACACTACGAATACCTGCGCCTAAATCCTTGGCATAAGCTGCATTAAAGGCAATCCATAAAAAGATAAATTGAGAATCAAAATCCTGCGCCTGTTGTGCTTGTTCAGCTTGTTGTAACCAACTGAGGGAACGATGAATGCGTAAACGGAAATCTTCATTAAACTGTTCTTTGCTCTGTTTAAATTGGTGCTGGATTTCCTGTAATAGCATGATTTTTATTCCCATTTTAAAGTCTGTTTTAGTCTAACGTAGTTTACTCCAACTGGCAAAATGATGGATGGAATTACAGAGCTGCTCTAAGCCACCACCAGCATATCCAACCTGAATACCATGATAACGTGTTCCATCTTTTTTGGATTTTTCGACTATCGTTCGGATATGGGAAGAAGCTGACCATTGTCCATCACTGACAATCATGACATCTGCTTTTTTCCATTGTTCTTGATCAAGTCTTTGAATGGCATGTTCTACAGTTTCAATGTCAGTTCCACCGCTAAATGAACAACCTAAAAACTCCAATAAGTTTTGAATGCCTGATTGGTTAAGTTTGAGTTCATATTCAATCTTGTCACCACGTCCACTAAATGCAAATAAGTAGCAAGGTCGTTTTTCAGCATGGGCAGTTTTGGCTGCCTGTAGGGTGAGGGCTTTTGCGACCAGTTCAGGTTCGCCACTCATTGAGCCAGAAGTATCCAACACCACTAAAATAGGTCCTCGATCAAAACGTGGGCGAGGTTTTTGAACTTCAACTTGTTCATTGATTTCTGCCCAAGTTTTACTAATCTCTGTGCCTTGAACCCGATAACTAAGCAGGGCTTGTTCATAGCGACGTGCATGCCATAGCATTTTTAATTGTGGATGTCCGAGGAATAAGGCTTCCTGTGGCAACATACGGGCAATATTGCCACTGCGTTCAATTCCAGACATTTCTTCAGGAATATAATGAACAACTTTTTCCTGTATTTCTTCAACAACACGGGAAACACTTTCAAAAAAACTTTCGAGTGCTTCATCGTTATCTATGCTTTCTTGTAGGCGACCTAATGAATCCACAATCTTTTTAAACTCATCAATGCGTTTGAGGAGTTCCTGTAGGCGTTCAATATGTCGCCAGTTTTGATGTTTTAAAATGCCTTTGGTGAGATCAACATCACGACCCAACATATTGCTTAAATCGCCAAACACATCATCCAGTTTTTTCCAAGCCTGAACTTTGTCATTCCATGCTTCATTGATTACAAGTTCACCTGAAAAATCAAAATGATCTGTAAAATCAGTATCATCAATTGGTTGATTTATACGTTTCAGGTTTTTAAATTTTTCTCGTTGTTGCGCCTGCCATTCTGCAAGTTGTTGCTGATATTCATATTGAACTAGATGCCATGTTTGCATGACATCCTGTAAAAGCTGTACTGTTAATTCATGCTGATCTTTCATAAAACGGGCAACATCTGCCTGCTTGAGCTGTTTTTCAACGTTCTCTGAAATATAAGAGGGTAGCCAATCGGGTTTTGGCGGCAGTTCTCCAGCCATGAGGTATTTATACCATTGCTGCATGGTACGGCTACGCTGTTCCAGTGTACCTACGGTAGAGCAAATCACATGCTCCAATAGTTCCTGTGGACAGTCATCCAAAAATGCATATTGGTCTTCTAGATAATCAGCAGCAATGGTTTCAGCCATCATCACAATCCTTAAACTTATAAATGATCTTGATATTTCAATTTCAAAACTTGCAAGCGATTTTCCAAATCTTGAATCTGTGTAAGACTTGCTTGTAAAGTTTCAGTTGCAGGCTCAATAAAATCGGTATCAATCCATAAATGTCCACCATTCTGACTTTGTAAATCTTTTAAGTTTTTGGTGAGTTGTAATTTCATTAAGGCAATGTGCTTGAGATGATTTTCAACTTCTTCGGATTTCTGCTTAAACCATTGTGGATTATGATTTTTGTTGATTGTTGTGGATTGATTTTTTTGTACTGTAACTTTTGAATTTAGGTTATCAAGAAATTCCATTGCTTTATCAATATAGAAATGAGCAGGGTATTTTGTTTGTTGGCTATCGTAAGCATAAATTAATGCATTCAGTAGATTTCCATAAAGTGTTTTAGGATATTTTTTTTCTGCTCTTTCTATAAATAAAACAATGTATTGTAAAGTCTGTTGATCAGTAGATGTCGTTGAGTAATGTTTAGCTAAACTTCCTGCTAACCGTTGTGCTTTATCACCAAAATTTTGTGATGAAGCAACATTTGCAGCTCTCACAGCCTGTGAAAACCATCCCATTATATTTCTCTGAACCGTACCGGGTTTGTCGGAGACTTTTTTATTTAAGTTAGGCCACCTGACCTAACGGGTTAATCTTATCATAGTACATTGCTTCAAACTCAAAAGGTGATACATAACCCAGTGCACTGTGTACACGCTCTTTATTGAACCAATCTACCCAGTTTAGTGTCGCAAGTTGTACATCCGCTAAACCTTGCCAATCCGCTTTTAAATATTCAATCACCTCTGTTTTGTATAAGCCATTCACCGTTTCAGCCAAAGCATTATCGTATGAATCACCAGTCGTACCGACTGATGCTCGTAAATTTGCTGCTTCTAAACGATGGGTATAACGAATGGAAAGATATTGAACACCTCTGTCGGAATGATGAATCACATTCTTTGGCATGCCTCGATCATGCAATGCTTGCTCTAATGCATCGAGCACCATATCGGTATTCATTCGTGTAGATACTTTCCAGCCAACAATTGCTCGTGAGAACACATCAATAATAAAGGCGGTATAGACCCAGCCTGAATGAGTTTGAATATACGTAAAGTCACTGACCCACAGTTGGTCAGGATGATCAGCAGTAAAATTACGTTTCACTAAATCATCTGCTCGTTTTTGGTCATCTCGGCTACGGGTGGTTTGTTTGTTCTTACCTCGCCAAACACCTTGTATACCTAGCTTTTTCATTAATCGAGCAACAGTACAGCGTGCAATAATATAGCCTTCACGTTTCAGTTTTTGCCAGACTTTACGTACACCATACCGACCTGAACTTTCCTTCCAAATTCGTTTAATCTCCTCAGCATGATGCAAGTCATGTAAATCTCGCTTTGCTCGATGTTCTGGATTTTCGCAGAGATCTAGAGTCCGGTAATAGGTTGAGGGTGCGATCGGTAAAATTCTACAAATCGCCTCGACTCCGTACAGCTCTTTATTATTATGGATAAAATCCACCATTATTTGTGTGGGCGGTCGAGCTCCGCCTGGGCGAAAAAAGCGGCTGCTTTACGTAGAATTTCATTGGCACGTTTTAATTCTTTAATTTCACGTTCCATTTGCTTCATTTTTTCTTGGTCAGATATCTGTTGTACTTTGGCAGGATTTAGTTGATCCATATGCTTTAAATACCAAACACGCAATGTTTCAGGAGTACAACCGATTTTAGGCGCAATAGCTGTGATTGCTGCCCAAGTAGAAGGATAATCTTTTTCAGATTCAATAAGTAATTGAACCGCTCTTTCTCTAATTTCGGGGGTATAGTTTGGTTTTTTCATCGGAATAGTCTCTCAGAATATTGAGTCTCCGACAAACCCGGTACGGTTCACTCCTATAAAATTAATTATTTCATTTGTGCCTTGATTAGCTCACCAATTGTTCTTGGACCATTATTGGCTGATGTTTGAGTTGAACTTGATTTTGTTTTTAAATTATCAGTAGAAGCCAATACCGCAATAGCTTCGTTTGAGAGAACCATATCACCTTCATCTTTAATAATGGCATAGATCATTCCATCACATGGAGCAACAACTTCTAAAATAACCTTGTCTGTTTCAATATCACAAATAACCTGATCTTTACTTACTCTTTCTTCGATTTTTACATGCCAAGTGGCAATTGTTCCATCGGCTACACTTTCTGGAAAGACAGGAGCATTGATTTCGATAAGATCACTTGTTGGTGTTTGTGGGCGATTAGGCTGCTGATCAGAAGCCTTATGAACATTATTGTTTGGTTTAGGCAGTTTCCTGACCTCTTTCTCCAAAACTTCAACGACTTTGACCAGATTATCAACATTAATCACCGCCTTGCCGCAATACTGCTCATACATTTCTGCAACCAATTCAACCTGTTCTGGTTTTTCCCAAATACAATGTTGAACCAACCAGCAATCCCAAATTGAAACCGTACTTTGACCATTGGTAAAGGCAGAAACTTTTAGCATGTGAACAATCTTACGCCAACGACGATCAGAGACCTGAATCTGATTTTCATGGCACCATTTTCTTAACTCAACCAGAAAATTGACCACTTCGGCAGATAGCTCAATGTGATTGGCATTGTTTTGAATAAACTGTACTTCTTCAAGACTAAGCTGTTCGATATTTAAATCTTGATCATTATTTTTTAAAGTCAGGAGTTGTTTAAAACCTTGCCGACTGACAGGGGCAACATATTGACGAAACAAGAAGCGGTCAAATAAAGCACTCAATTCTTCACTTTCAGGAAGTTCATTACTTGCACCTACCACAGAAAGTAGAGGCGCTTTTTCCCGAATAATCCCATTATCAAATTCACGTTCATTTAATAAAGTGAGCAGAGCATTGAGAATGGCACTATTGGCTTTAAAAATTTCATCTAAAAAGGCAATCGATGCTTGCGGTAAATAGCCTTGTGTTAAACGAGTATACTGATCTTGCTCTAAGGCTTTAATGGAAAGAGGACCAAACAATTCTTCAGGTACAGAAAAGCGGGTCAGTAAACGCTCAAAATAGGGTGTTTGCTTAAACATGAGATGGATGCGACGAGCCACCATACTTTTGCCTGTGCCAGGCGGGCCAATCAATAAAATGTGTTCACCTGATAATGTTGCAAGAAAGGCAAGTTTAATGGTTTGCTCACGCTCAATTAAGCCTTGCATCAACTGTTGTTGAATACGCTGAATTTTTTCAAATAATTGCTTTTGGTTCATGGTGTTATACGCAATATAAATTATACATAGAGTGTAAGTTTAGGTTTGATAAAAAGATAGTGATTAAAACTATGACCAAGTCATAGTTTGACGTAATGAAATCATCAACTTATGAGCCAAAGAATATACCGAGTCCGACTAGAACAATCAGACCCAATGCCAAACGATTGAGCAGGGTAATAAAATTCCAGCCCTTTTTAATGGTTGCCCGATGCTGATAAACACGTTGAAGATTATAAAAGACAAACAGTACATCAATAATCAAGGCAACTGGTAAACCAATCATCGTGACAATACCCAGCCCATTAATCACAATAAGCAGAATGACTTTTTTAATATTGCTTTGGCTAAAAACCAGATGTTTAAAGAACAGACGTTTAATCATTTCCATATCGAATTCCCCCAAATCTGTATAAAGGAAAAGGTGTACAAAAATCTGTACACCTATATGGTTTTAAGCCAGGATTTTTTTAAGCTGTTGATATTCTTCTAAGGTTTTTTGTTTTTCAGCAAAATCTTGACGAACTTGTTGCAACTCTTGTTCAAGTCCTGCAATTAGGGTTTGCAGTAAAGAATCACGAGTTTGTTCTAAGCTGTGCTGTAAATCCTGAGAAGATGTTTTAAAGCGTTGCGATAACATTTCAAAAATTTTCTGCAATGATTGATTAAGCTGTTGTTTAAGTTGCTGAATATCACTACTTGAACGAACCTGACCGCTAAAATTACGGCTAATCAGCTCACTTGGATTGCCGATATCCAAATTTAGCTCAGGTAAATCTAGCTGATTGATGACACGATCTAGCGTATTTTTAAATTGTTTAGGATCAAAATCCTGACTGGATGTATTCAGTTCATCCACCAGTGCCTTGCGTAACTCCAGTTTTAATTGGCTTGGGCGAACTAAGTCGTTAAAGTGATATTGAATATCAACTGTGCAATCACGGGCATATTGACTGACTTGCTCTACTGCATCGGAAGCATTCAGGTATTCATAGGTTGTGGTGTAGCTACGATAACGTGTTTCAGTGCTTCCCCAACTAAATGGGTTATACCATTTTGAGGTACTTACTTCATACGAGCGTTCTTCTGTCTCTGTCCCCGTATGTGTGGTGATTTGACTATATTGTTGAATCCCTTTTTGCAAGTCACGGGTAATATCTTGAGTCGTGCTTTGCAGTTTATTAATTTGTTGATTAATCAGATTTTCCAGCTTCCCTGAAATGCGCTGAATCTGTTGTTCACATTTCTTTTGCTGCTGTTCCAGTTGCTGAATATCTTGCGTGTTCAAGGTATGGATACGTTGATCAATCATTGCAGTCAACGCTTGTACTTTATCTGTTAAATTTTCCTGAGCTTTGGGCAAAAGTTCTTGTTTCTTCTGTTCTAAAAGTTGGACTTTATTCTGGCGAGCCTGTTCATATTCTTGGCTAAGCGTTTTAAAGTTACCAATTCTTTCCCAGTCTGCTTGAGTAAATTGGTAATCACCCCATTCTTCCCCTAAACTTTGTAATTCCTTATAAGTATGCTGCATGGCGTTATCCCATTGAGATTGTTCCCAATGTGAAAAACCATAGGCAAAGGTACTGGATAGAATAGGTTTGGTCAGTGAGCGTAATAATTCGGCAACTTGTGGGCGACCTGCCTGTTCACGTTGTTCAGCAAGTTTTCCAAGTTCAGTTTCCGCACGACGATTGACACGTTTTTGAACATTGGTTTCACATTCTGCTAACGAATCACGGTTAAAACCATCATCAATAATCACAGAATCATATTGTGCAGCCACTAAAACCATTTTCTGTACGCCACCTTGAGGAAGTTGGCTTGAGAGTAATTCAATATCAGATTGATCTAAAAACTGACTAGCACGGGAAAGGAAAAACACAACATCACAGCGTTTCATTTCTTCCTTGGTCTTTTCAGTACGGCTGAGCACAGGATCGTTCATTCCTGGCGTATCAATAATGTCAAAGCCTTTCAGTTCTTCATTGGGTAAATAGAGGCGTGTCATCTTGACCAAAGGCGTATATTGACCACTGTTGCCTGCATAGCTGTCTAGAACCTGCATCAGCTCATCTAAAGAATTGGCTTCAATCAGTTGTTTTTGTTGCTGCAATACCTGAGTAACATCCAGGCCACTTTGCTTCACCATCGTGGTCAGTTCTTTTGCTACTTTAATTTGGTCATAATCGCCTTGTTGTTGTGCCAGTTGCTCAAGGTCTTGCCATTCCTCTGCTGTGTAGTATTCAACTTCCAGTACAGGTTTTTCACCGTAGGAAATGCGTGTTAGGTTTGCTGTTTTAGGTGTGGCTGCTGTAGGCAGAACGGGTTTGCCATTAAAGAGGAGAGCATTTAAAAAGCTACTTTTACCTGCCTTGACCTGCCCCATAATCGCAATATTCAGTGTTTGCTCTTCCTGATTAAAACGCTCGACCTGTTCTAATAACGGTTTTTTTAGGCTTAGAATATCCTGAATTTCATTAAAACGTCCCTGCCAAGGTTGTAATTGCTTAGAAAGTTGGTTCAATTTTTCTAGGTGTTGCTGAATGGTCATAAGACACTCTTTTTTATGATGAAATAAACTATTTCATGGAGTCTACCTGAATTCTTATAAAAAAATAGAGTCATTTCATCGGTCTAAGTCATAGTTTGACGTAGTAATTTTCATAGATTATTTTATATTGGATTTCAATTGTATATGATCAACACATAATAAAATTTCAGGACAAGAGAATGTCATACCAAGAAGACTTTGATATCGCACAGCGTTATGATTTATTGTGCCGCGCCAGTCAGTCACATGTTGAACAGGAGGGGCAACGTTTACAACTTGCAGCCGATCTGGATGTATTGGACAAAATCATTAATCATGATTTGCCTGAACTGGCTCGTTCAGGTAGCCCTGATCATTTTGCGGATATTTTAAAAAGTCTCAATCTGGAATTAGAACATTTTAGGGAGTTTTGTGAATTTCCAGACTTGGCTCAAAAAGTTGTGGTAGGTGTTGGTGGCGCATTCAGTGCGGGAAAATCCAGCTTAATTAATACGCTTTTAGGGAAAAAGCGTTTAGTGGTAGAGATTGATCCAACAACTTCTTTGCCGACTTATTTGTTGTATGGTGAACAGGAACAGATTACGGCACTTAATTTATTTCGCCGTCGTGTAATTTTATCTCAGGAAGAATTTGCCAGTCTGACCCACGAAGAAAAAATAAAATATGGTAGTCAGATTGCAGGGCTATTGCGTTCAGCTTTTGTCAGTGATCCAGATTTTGCTTGGAAAAATATCGCCTTGCTTGATACCCCAGGGTATAGCAAACCTGATAGTGAACAGTGGAGTGAGCGAACAGATGAATCTGTGGCACGTTCACAACTTAATTTGTCTAATTTCATTATTTGGGTGGTATCTGCGACACAAGGGACAATTTCTGAAGATGATTTAAAGTTTTTGGCAACTTTAAATGCGGATATTCCAAAGCTGATTGTGGTCAGCCGTGCCGATGCGAAAACACCTGAAGATATTGTAAAAATTGTGGCTTTGGTGAAGCAGACGACAGCAGAACGAGGAATTAATGTACTGGATGTAGTTCCTGTATCTGCACGTAAGAAAAATGATTATCCTATTCAGCCTGTACTAGAGTTTTTAGAGAAGTGGAATGAACAGAAAAAAGGTTTAAGTTTTGCTCAAAATTTTAAACGTCAGTTTGTGGGGTATAGTCAATTTGTACAGAATAAACAACAACAAGCTAAAACCAAATTGGAACAAATAAATAAGTTATTATTTTTATCTGATCATACTGAACAAACACAAATTACTGAAAAACTACAATATATTGAAAAAGATAGTAACAAGGAATGGAATGATTTAGCTAAAAAACTTGAAGAGCTACAAAGTCAGTTTTTTAAGAAAATGAATCAGCTTGCAGATTCAATAAGAGGATATAAGGAACAGTTGATTGATATTGAAACACTATTGCAAGATCCAAATTGTTCAGCAGAAATATTACAAAGCTATTCTGAAACACTAGATAATGATATACTAGATATAATATATAAGCATCAAAATTGTCCTCAAATAGTACTTGAAAGGGCGTTATCTAAACCTGTGGGAAGCTTGTCTACAGAAAAAATTATAAACATATTTTCACGTGGTGAAATATATTTTAATGAAAAAGATCTATTAAATCATTATAATATGCTTTCTTCTAGTGAGAAGTTAATGTTGGTTGGTAAAAATATAGGTAAATTGGTAAAAAAATATCTTTCTAAAGAGGAAGATAAAATTATTTTATATGAGTTGTTAAAGAATAAAGAACTAGATGATGAAGATTTATTAAATATAGCATATTATTCTCTAAATAGTTTTTATTTGGCAAAAACACTACTAGGCGTTAAAAATCTTTGTATGGAAGCCCAAGTTATTCTGACAAAAAATGACAATGTAAGTATTAGGGCTAGTTTGGCAAAATTAACAAAAATAGAAGAAGTTCAAACTATATTAAGTAGCGATGAAAGTGAGAGAGTTAGAAATCAATTATTATTGAATGATAGTTTACATGATCAAGTGAAAAATAAATTATTATCTGTAAGTTCAAATTTTAGAGTTAGTCAAGAAAGTAAACATTTTTCTATAGTTCAGGAAGGAGATGATTGGGATAAACAAAATCTTGCTGAAAATTGGTGGATATCTAAGAAGATACAGTTAGCTTTAATTGATAGTTATGATGAAAGTATTAGAGGTTCTTTAGCCTCAAATCCGACTATAGATGAGGAAATACAGCTAAAATTAGTTGAATTAATAGGAGATAGTTGGATAGATTCCATTAAATATAGTTTAACAGATAATAGAAATTTAACGGGCTTAGCATTATATAAATTAATGGAAAAAGATAGTCTGTTATATGCTGATGATAGATTGTTTGATGGGAGAATAAAGTTCTCATCTGAACTACAGCAAAAGTTTTTTGATAAAGGTTTTATGACTCGATGTAGTTTGGGTAAGTATCCAAATTTAGATGAAGATATACAAATTAAATTTATAAATGGTTGGGATATTGATAATATAGTAGATAATAGTAATTTAACTAAAAAAGTACAAAATTTATTGATAGATAATGGAGAGCACTTAGATAGAATTTCATTAAATGAAAAATTATTTGATGAGATTTATTCTAGATTGGCTCATGTTGATTGTAATAAGGTTAGAATAAATTTAATAAGAAATAAAAGTGTGAAGATGGAAGTTAAAGAGTATTTGTCTACTCTAAGTAATTTCTTGAACTTCTCATTTGATATTATAATAAATAATAAAAATATTGATCATTTTGGTCAAAGTGTTATATTAAATGAAGAAGATTTTTATGTTAAGAAAATAATGGTTGAAAATTCTATTTTAAATGAAAATATTCAAAATTCTATAGTTGAAGAAAATAATGAAACACTTGTTAGATGTATGTTGGAAAACCCATCATTAATTGAAGTTTTACAGTTAAAATTTGTAAATCACCCCAACTCTTGGTTCAGAAGAAGTTTAGCTAAAAATACTAATCTAATAGAAAGAGCGCAACTTACTTTAGCAAGAGATGAAGAAGCCTCAGTTAGAGAAAGTTTAGCTAGTAATACGTCCATTACAAATAATGTTCAGTTAATCCTTGTAAATGATAGTGATGAATCTGTAGTTAAGACATTGGCTGAGAATAAAGGACTTTCGATTGATGCTCAGATAAAAATAATAGAAATTGGAAGTAAAGATATAATATATTATTTGGCTAGGAATGAGAATTTGCATATCAATGTTCAAGAAATTTTATCCAATTTTGACTGTTCTGATTATGATTCTAGAATCATACTAAATAACTTAGCATCTAATAGATGTTTACACCCTAATTTGCAAGAAAAATTAGTATTAAATGATGATTTGCACTCTAATCTGGCATCAAATGTAAATGTAATAGAAAAAGTTCAAAATATATTACTAAGTAAGTCTGATAACTATATTAATGAAATTCTTTATGAAAATATAAATTGCTCTATTTTGAGTAGAAGAGCTATTTTAGAGTCTTGAATGACTTTGTTGCATAAACATTCTTCAAGATACTGATTTTTAGGGATTTGTTTGAATTTTAATCCAGAAATAAATTAAACAAAATCATAGTCTTAGGTATTTATGCAACAAAGCCTTTTATCTATTAAACCGAGATATAAGATTGATTTTAGTGCTACTGATCCAAATACTCCTTAACCGCCTTAGCCAAAGCCATCATTGGTTTTTTAAGATTATCTTGAGGAACATAAAGACATTCATCACCATTCACATAGAGCTTAGACTCATCCCGATCAAAAAGAATGCTGTGATTTCAGTCTAAATACTCAGTAGAACATAATAAAAACATGCTATATACTTTATGTATATAGCATAGGAGTATCAAACATGCTGACTTCTGTTTTTATGAATAATCGTACCCAAGCCGTGCGTTTACCCAGTATTTACCGCTTTTCTGAATCCACTCAAAAAGTCTTTGTCCGTATGGTGGGAGTGGAACGTGTGATTAGTCCCGTAGAACAAGTGTGGGATAGCTTTTTTGATGATCCTGATCTACAACTTTCTGCTGATTTTGAACGTGGTGAGCAAATCTCAACAGAACGAGAAGCATTCTAAATGTTGAAATATATGCTGGACACCAACATTGTAATTTATACAATGAAGCAAAGACCGATTGAAGTAAAAGAAAAATTTAATGCGGTTTCAACTCAACTGTGTATCAGTAGCATTAGTGTGGCAGAATTAATTTTCGGTGCAGAAAATAGCCAAACGCCTGAAAAAAACTTAAAGATCATCGAAAACTTTTTATCACGCTTACAAATTTTGGATTATGGTGTAGATGCTGCAATTCAATACGGTAATATCAAGGCACATTTAAAGAAAATAGGCACACCTATTGGTGAGAATGATTTACATATTGCTGCTCATGCTCGAAGTAAAGGATTGATACTCGTTACGAATAATACAAAAGAGTTTGAGCGAGTGCCTGCTTTACAAATTGAAAATTGGGTCAATGGATAATTCATTGTAAAGATGATTTTAGCCAGTCCAATCGAATAGCTGCGGTTCGACAAGCTCACCGACCCGATGTGGTGGCTGAGCTTGTCGAAGCCAAAACTCTACTGATCCAAATATTCCTTAACCGCCTTAACCAAAGCCATCATTGGTTTTTTAAGATTATCTTGCGGAACATACAGTCGTTCATCACCATTCACATAGAGCTTAGACTCATCCCGATCAAAACGAATGCTACGGATTTGATTGAGCCGAGTCACAAAACGCTTTCCAAGCATATCCTTACAATACAGCTCACTATGAGTTAAAAATAACCCATTTTCAGCATTTTTAAAAATGGTGGTAGTATCCATTAGCACCAGTGGATCATCATTATACTTACCGTACTCACCATCACCCTCAAAAGCATAAGCTTTGATAGCTTTATCAACCTTTTTACGCACACCGTAAATATCATCAATCAAATAGCTGCCTGCACTTGGGTGACTAATTTCATTTTCATAACTTTCTAAAATACTTTCCAATGAACGACGAGTCGGTTGTACAGCTTGAGCTTGGTTTCTAATTTGTTCAGCTCGTGCCAATAAATCCTGTGCTTTCTGCATTTCAACGGCTTGGCGTTGACGTTCCTGTTCATCAGCAATTGCTTGGGCTTCTCGTTCAAGTTCGGCCTGATATTGGGCAAGTGCTTCCTGACGTTGCTGTTCAATCGCAAACTGTTGCGCTAAATAATGTTGCCATTGTGTTTCAATATCGACATTTGCCAGTTGCGCTAATTGATAAATTTGTTCAAATAAATTTTTCTGGAAACTATCCAAATCCACCTGATGATGCAGTTTAGAAAGATGGGTTTTAATTTCTGCAAAATATTCAACAAAATTATCCAGTACCGATAAAATCTGTGGCTGAGCATTCCAGTCTTCTAAATATTGATTTAAAAGAGAACGATCAAAGCCTTGAGACTGTCGAGCAGAATAGGTGAGTACGGCTTCCGCTTGAATGCCGTGTTGAGCGAGTGTTTGAGCCGTCACAGTTTGAATCAGTTCTAAATCAATTTCAGTCTTTTTATCAGCACGGCTAATAATAATCAGTTTGGGAATATCGGCTTTTAGTGTTTTTAAAAATTGTAGGTCACTTTCAGAAATGACACCTTGATCCGCAGAAATCAGCCAGATAATCCGTTGTGCATCATTAAGTTGAACTTTGGCAATGTGGGCATCACAGTTTCCTTGTTCGGAGCTTTCAGTGTTGCTATAGCCTGGTGTATCGAGGAAAGATAAATTTTGCCAAGGAAAATGAGCTTGTTCTACAATAATTAAATCAATACTATCGATTAAAGCCCTATCATCCTGCTCGGCATGATGGGTTAAATTTTTAAATTGCTCCGTTGAGAGCGTTTGAGCTTCTCCTGACTTTAGAATTGCAGTAATCCGATTGTCTGTACCTTGTACCAAATAAGTTGGAATAGAGGTTGTTGGATCAATTTCCACGCTCAGTAGTTTTTGTCCCAATAGCCCGTTGAGAAAACTGGATTTGCCTGCACTAAATGCGCCACCAATACCAATAATAAAACGATTGTTGAGCTGAGGTGAGACACAGAGTTTATAGAAATGATCTAACTCATGTTGAAAATCCAGCCCCAATTGATTTGCCTGATCCAGAGGTAAATGGGTTTTAAATTGGGTAATATTCTGTTTAAAGTATTGTTTAAGCTGTTGGTATCTATCTTGAATATCGGTAGGTATATTTGACATTTTAAAGTCCAGTCTATTGGTTTTATAATAGGTTGTCTGACAGATATTATTTATACTGCAAAAATATAAATAATATCTGCTGGTTAAAAATTAAGGATTCAGTGCTTTAATAACCTGATTCAGCGTCGTGAGGTCTTGTTGATAGATAGCACGTTGTTGTTCCTGTTCAGCTTCACCTTGTTGTAGTTGTTGCGCCAATTGAGCTAAGGCAAGTTGAGCTTGTTGATATTTTTCATCAATTTGCTGCTGAACGTTTTGTTCAACCTGTTGTAACTGTGCAGTCAAAATTTGACGCAAATTTAATTCTACTTGTGCCATAACTTGTGGAATGAGGGTTGCTTGCACATAAGAGCGAGCTTGCTCACGTTGTTCAGCCCGTTGCTGTTCTTTCTGGCTATCAGAAATAAATTTTCCCAAAATGGTGGAAATAATTGGAATAATCACCGCAGCATAAGGGAAGCTTCTTAGCACGATAGGGAGTAGAGTTGCTGCACCAGTCAAGATTGTTGTATTCAATCCATCATTGTCAGAAGCTTCAAAATTAAAATTTTGATTGATTTTAAGTTGTTCAGGTAATTCTGATTCAATACGATGTAAATATTTTTCCACCAACGGTTTAAAGTAACGCTCCATACCCTCGGTCATGCCAATACGCACAGAGTAGGTAATCTGTTGTTGAATGTCGCTACCTTGATGAAGCACACTATTAGCGAAACTATCGGTTTCACCTGTTAAACGACTACGGATATGTTGAGTAATCTGTGACAATACATCATTAAAACGGCTGTTAATCTGTTGATGCTCTTGCTTTAATTTTTGCTGAAAGTGCTGCATTTCCTCCTGCATTTCAGTTTGTTTTAACTTCAAACTTTCGAGATCAAGGTTGTCCTGATTATTTAAAACTTCAATATGTTGTTGCAAAGTCGCAATCGTATCTATGGATTGCTTGACCACCATTTCTTTAAAACGTTGTTCACTACGTTGTTCCAATTCCTGTAAAGCAGCGATAACCGTATCAAACTGTTTACGGGACGCAGCGACTACATTCAGGTAATTATCGGGTGGTAGGATTGCTTGCACCTGTTGTTTGACCTGCTGTTTAATTGCTTCTATATCTTCGGCAGAACGTTTGTCACTTTTAGAAATAATGACCAGTACAGGCGCTTGATGTAGGGCTAATTCTGCAAGAAAATTTTTAATACTTTCCTTGAGTGTACCCTCCTCAGAACTCACCATAATGCAGTAGGCAAGACTACGTCCGAGATAATGATGAATTGCCTGACTATGTGCCTCTGATTTAGAGTCCAATCCTGGCAAGTCTGCTAAACATAAATGGGGTAAAGACTGGAGTAATGGATTATTGAGTTTGACCTCAACATGACCATTTGCCCCCAAATCGTCAAAATCTTGAGATTTTAATTGTTCAAAGGATAATTCCTTAACAAACTGATTATCTTTAAACCCTAAAATTTGATCTGTTTCTGCAAAACTGATTTCTGTTGCCAAATTACTGGCTGGATCTATTTCAACTGCCAATAGTCTTTGAGCCAGTAACGCATTAATTAATGAAGATTTTCCTGCACTAAATGCACCAATCAAAGGAATGCGGACTTTAAAGTTCTGACTATTTTTTGTCAGTTCTTGAAATTTGTTGCTATCAAGTTGGTATTTTTCATACAGGTTTTGAATTTTTGGTAAATCCTGAATGAGTGTTTTTTGCTGTTGAAACATCTTAAACCCCTGATTGTATAAGTATAACTATTTATAACGAATTGATTTTTAATCTAGTGATGATTATAGGAGATAAATCATTTAAAAAAAGACTGAACCAAAAGGACTCAGTCTTAGTTTGACGCACTGGTTTGATAAAAATATTCAATTACCTGAAATCTGTACTATTCTTTCAGTGCTTGTGCCAGTTCGGGCATTTCATACTGTTCCAGTATTGTTACCAACTCTTGAAGAACCTTGCGAGTCTCTCTTTCGTCAATATTAAAAGTATCCCGATAAATTTCTGACACTTTATTGCCAATACCATGAATAAGTTCACCAATGATAGAGGGTTCAACCATACCGTATCCACCACCACGAGGTCGATTAAATATGTCTGAAAGACTGGTATCGTTATTGGACATTGTTGCATTGGATGTAATTAATTTTGCCTTTTGCAATAAAGGAGCCAGTTCAGCAAGTGTGTGCTCAGGCAAAAGATCGCTGAGTTCCTCATCGACTAACCGTAAAATAAGGGCTTGAGTAATGCTGAGTCCCTTGACTGTAGTCTCAATCCGTTTCCAACGCCAGCTATATGGCATACAGTCACGACGACATTCCAGAGGAAATAACTTTTCCAGTAAATTTAAGTCACGCTGTATAGTACGCTGCGTAGCATCAATTCCTTGATTTCTTAAATGAGTTTCTATATCTGCGGTACTCACATATTTGCTATCCAATAAAAATTGAATAATTTTCCATTGTCGGCTGATAACTTTCGATGATTCTTGACTCATGATGTACTCAAGTAATTTTTTGCCAAGTGTAATCGTCTTTTTTAGGAAAATTAAGAGGATAAAATATATAGTAGGTCGTAGTTTGACGTACTTAATTGATTGTTTTCTTTTATAATAATTAGCGTGTAAAAAATAAATTATTTTTTGAAAAAAGGGACACAACCTGTCCCTGTGGCAAGATAGGATGACAGATTATTAATCTTCGGAGGCTGGTTCAGCAGATGAGGATGAGTTTTTCATTACAGCATCTATACCTGTATGAGGATCAACACCAAGGGCAGTACAGTACCGAATATATTCAATGACTGATGTGTGCTGAAAAAACAGGAGGTTTTAACTTGGTAAACTATGCATACTCATCAGGAGTTTACCATGAGCAAGAAACACAAGACGTATACGGCAGAATTTAAAGCTGAAGGGCTTTGTTGCATAAAGATTTTAAAGATAGAGCTTTCCTAAGTTGTTCAAATTTAAGTGACAACTTAGGTGTAAGGTCGGCCGAGCTCCCTAAACTTATTTAAGATAGCCACACGTGCATGAATCTCGTTGACTTGGCTATCAAAATTCCGAGCACTGAGCTTATCGCCTAATAATTTGATGCAGTGCATCTTGGTTTCTACTATATGCGGGCCAATTGGTTGTGCGGTAGATTTTTTGTGTAGGCTTCTTCATTTGGAAATTATATTGCCGAAGAAGCCTTTAAGAACAGCTTTATGCAACAAAGCCATTCAGAATTGGAAAGCTGCCATGAATCGCTTTAGTATCATGTTTGAAGAGCGTGTAACCAAGTATTTTTAAAACTGTATTTACACAGAATTATTTATACCCTCATTAATGCCATTTCGCACTTGTTGCAAAATCCAGTCCTCATATTCTTGCAGTGTTTCTCGTAGCATATCCATAGGTCGTACGATATAGTGTCTTTCAACTAATGCACTTGGTTTATGACCTGATATCTGTGCTAAAGATCCTTCATTGATTTTTGCCCATATAGCTAATGTTTTATATGACCTTCTCAATCCATGGGGTGTAAGTTCAATATTTAGTTTTTTACATATTTTCTCTAAGCTATCGTAAGGATTGACAATATGACCACATTCAGCACCCTTACTGCTAAATATGAATTTAGAATCAGAATTTTTCCTTAGTTCTAAAAATAGGCTTTCAACATATGCCGTCAAAGGGATTAGGCGACCTTCATCTTCAATTTTATCTCTGACTTTTGCTGTTTTCCAACGAAAATCGACATCTGTCCATTTTAATGAAAGCAGCTCATTCTTTCTGCAACCAGTGATTAAACTACATATCAAAAAAATCGCTATTTTTCTATTAGTTAACTTATTTACCTCTTCAAACCATGGTTTTAGATGCTGTTTCATCAAACAATCATTTTTGGCTTTGGGAGAAGGGACTTTATCTTTAACTTTTTTTGAGTTATAAGATTTTGGAGGCACTAAGTTTTCATAATCCTCGTGTTCCTCACACCAATTGAGGAAAGCTCGTGTAAGTCGGTAAGCTTTAGCCGATGTTGTTGGACGGAAGTCATTGTGATCAAGCCAATCGCAAAACACATCTGCGGTTAATTCAGAAAGTTTGTACTCAAACAGTTGAAAAATGGGTTGACTGGTATAAACACTATTTTTTTCAGGATCGTAACCACCTCTAGATAATTCGATGTGGTCCTGATAACTTCTTGGTCGCCAATTAGGTTGTCTTGCTTTTAAATATTCAAACCATACATCTTTAAATTTAATCGTCTTACGTTTTTCTTGTTTTAACAGTTCTTTATTATCCGCTAAAGCTTTCTTACGCTCGATCAATGGGTCAATCCCTTTGTGACACATAATCGCTAATTCTTGTGCATACTTACGAGCATCATCTAATTTCCATATATCAACGTCACCAATTTTGATACGACGGTTTTGAAGACCAATACGACCTTGGAAAATGTAGCTTTTATTATTTTTAGGTGTAACTTTAACACCGAATCCTGGGGTTTTCTCATCCCAAAAAAAAGTTGGTTTATTTTTGTCTGAGCAATCAATTTTATCAATAGCAGGTTTTGTTAACTTCATTCTAGTAAGCGTCTGGTAAGCAAGTAGTAAGCAAAATCAATATATATTAATCAACAAAAAGAGTGAATAATAAAATTTTAAAATTATATAAGCATATGATAGTATTGATTTTATATATGTTGCTTGTTGATTTTTAATTACTATGTAAACGGACTCATAATCCGTTGGTCGACAGTTCAAGTCTGTCTGGGCCCACCAATTTTTTGTAATCATATGCACAGCTTTGCAATGATTTCATATATAAACCCATGAATTATAATGATTCATGGGTTTTTTATTTCTGCTTTTTGCGCAACTATGTTTGGCTATGCACAGCTTTATTTGGCCCTCTTGTGTATCCAATCTTGTATCCGATACTCTTTCTGCATTACTCGGATACAAGAGATTTTGCTATGAAAAGAGCGGCTTTAGATAACATCAAACAAATCAAAGATACCCATCTTCTTAATCTTGAACCTGAGGATAAGGAATATCGTATTTCATGTGATGCTGGGCTTTATTTTCGTGTATCACCAAAAGGGAAAAAAACTTGGCAAGTCCGCTTTAAGGATGAGGCGGGGAAGTGGAAATGGCACAGTATTGGAAGTTATCCGCAGTTATCGCTTGTAGCAGCTAAACTTGAAGCTTCAACTATTTTTCTTAAGTTACAGCAAAATGAAAAAGTATTAACAAAAAAAGAAATTGAATCGCAAAGAATAGAGGCACAACAACTTAATTTAAAAAGCTTAATGTATGATTGGCTTGATACTAAGAAAACAACTTGGGCTGCAATAACAATAAAGAAAGAAACTCAATCGATTGAAAAACGTATCTTATCTGTTTTTGGTGAATTGGATTTCACCAAAATTTCACCTCAACAATGGCTGACATTTTTTCAAGATATGCTTAGAAGTGAAAGTATTTACAATCGTGTAGAGAAATTAGTTTCACATTGTCGCAATGCCTATGATCTTGCAAAGTTTCATGGACAAATAGAGTCTAACCCTTTAGATGGCATTTTGAAGTATCTTGATAAAGGTAGCAAAGGGAATATGAAGCATGTCAGCCTTCAGGAATTACCAGATTTGGTTCAATCTATTCGAGGCTATAAAAATGCCCATACCGCGATTGCCTTGCAGTTACTCGTTATTCTTTTCCCACGACCACAAGAGTTGCGCTATGCAAAATGGCAAGATTTTGACTTTGAGAAAAAAATCTGGATAAAGCCTGCCGAAACAATGAAATGTGGTATTACCCATGTTGTACCTTTACCAAAACAGGCAATAGAACTGTTATTTAAATTAAAAGAAATTAGGACAGTATCGGATTTTTTATTTCCTAGCAGAGATAGCCTTATACAGCCAATGAGTGAAGCAACTTTAAATAATGCTTTGAAAAATCTAGGCTATCGAGGCCGTCAAAGTCCACATGGATTTAGACATATTGCAAGTACTGCCTTAAATAATCAATTCAGTGATAAAGAACAGGTTATTGAAGCTTGTTTAGCGCATAAAAAACAGGGTGTAAAAGCTGTTTATGACAAAGCTACACATTTAGAAGAACGAATTGAAATTATGCAATGGTGGGCCGACTATCTCAGTAATGTTACTGATAACATTAAAGCCGTAGCATAATTTTTTAATAAGACAAGGCTCGTCCCTAAGGGATCGAGCCTAATGCATTTGTTAACGCTCTTTGTTGAGCAGATGATTACGCCTGTACTGGCGGTTCAATTTTTTCATGCCGACTTAGGCCATATTCCATTTCATATTTCTACTGCTAGGCAATAGTTTTATGCTTGTCTAATCTGGAAGAACAAGCCACGATTTTTTCATGCTGGTGTAGCATTACCCTGATTTAAGTCTCAGGCAAACCCGTATAAGTTTATTTTCATCAGTGACCAAACTTCAGAATACTTAGACTATATCAATCTCGGCCTAGTCAAGGAGACCAATCCCCGACTGAGAAACACGACCAGTGTTCCATTAACCTTTCTTTTCTACATATTGTCCAACATGCTCACGCATGTGCCGACTCAAGTTTTCGCAATGAGCATCCCGACTGAAAAAATCGGAATGTTTTAGGATTCGCTTTAAGCTAGCTATCTCATTTAATACAAATCTTGCTATGAAGATTGGTATCACAATTTCCGCAAGTAAATACTTGCTTTATATGCGCTACTCACCATCGCTCCCACACTGAAAAAATACAGCAGACTTTTAACCAATTTAAGTCTTTTTATCCAGTGCTTCCCAAGTTATTTCAAAGTGTCTTAATGTGCAGACCGTTTATCCTCTCGCCTGTATACATGCTTCCTGTTTCCCCCGACCGTAGTTCCTTAAAAAATATCGGGATATGATGTATACATAACTTTGTAAAGGGTAAAACTCTTACACTCCAATCAGCATCTATCGATTAATGCCGTTACACGTTTAAGCTATCCAGCGACCCATTCAGCTTGCGCAAAATGGTGCCAGCTTTTCCAGCGTTAGCCTCAAAGCCCTAGTACCTTACGGCACTCTCAGCAGCCATCGTGATTGGAAATGAGCATACTTTTCCAAGTAAAAAAACTTGTTCGATCAAGCATACACATTCAGCTATTAACGGAGACTATCGCACATCCTATGCTGCTCCTGACTGTATCACTTTGAACAGGGTTTCAATGTTCCACTATTTTCATAATTTCACACCTAACTTGGCTATTACTAACCAAATGACCATTTCACGATAAATCGCTTATAGGCTCCCGTTTCCTTGTCGCCCAACCACTTTTTATTTGCTTGGAACTCTTAAAAAGTGAATGAACGGATAGAAAAAGGATATTGCAATCCTCTAGCCCCCGTTGCAACGTACCGAGCGAGGTTTCCCCAGCAGTCCGCTACATCGGCAGTATGAAGATGGTTAGTCTTATACTCAGGGCAATATGTATCAAAGTTTTTGAATGGTGGTCAGCCATTCAAACAACTTCAAAAAAGAAAGTTGGAATGGATGGTCAATCCACAATTCGATTGATATGCAGTCATATTATCAGAGTCAATTTATTATATCAATAATATTGATATAATATTTAAACAAGTATAAGATTTGCTGATCAAGGTTCGTAATGCGCACTAGGAACTACTTTATTGTCACCTTACAACGTGAGGTGACAGTGCTAGCGCAATTTGATTAATGCTGATGGCTGACGCGCTCAGCAAAATGGGAAATGTAGAGAAAATTATTGTTGATGAACAATTCAAAAATGGATGAAGAAATTTGGATTGAAGTGGATTGTTGATTGACATGAAAAGTGCATAGTTGGATGACATAAAATGATTGATTACAGCCCCCACACAAAATACACCGCACAAAAAATTCAAGATAAGGTCACAAGAGGATCATATTTTTACTGCAAATTTATAGTGCAAACTGAGTTAGGTAAAATTGATATTGAAAAGATTATTCATAAATTAACCGAAAGATACTTATTAAATTTAACCAGTCGGCAAAGAACATATCGACTAAAACAAGGATTACCTGTTGCTGATCTCATTGTTCAAGACATTCTTTATAAAGATGAGTGGTTATTTATCTTGTTGATCAAAACCCCTAATAGCCATCGTCACAGCAAAGAAACCATAGGCAAAGTGACTTCAACAACGAGTTCAGCATATACATCAAAAGATAAAATTGCTGAACTTGAACCTGTCATCTGGGACAAAATTACAGTCGCGCAAGAATTAACTTTTATCCGTCATTACTATAAAGACAATGAACAGTTTAATTTCATATTGAATAAACCTTATCTATGCTTAGATTTTGGTAAATATGAGGCTGAATTAGTACGGTTAAGCCATAAAAAGTATGCTGAACATCAAACTAAGTTTTACCGTAAAAGTAATAAGAATTTCTCATGGACGTGGCGATTTAAGAAAACTGAAGTAGAGAAACAAAAAAAAGAATTAACCCAAATTCTCAATCGAGTGATTTCACAGAAAGATCAGACCAAAGCGCTCAATGATCTTCTTGCATGGCAGAATTATTTTAAAGTTTATGCTGTATTCAGAGGCAATCGACAGCAGGCGGGACGTTTATATACCTTCGGGAAACTATTCTTTTTCAGTCGGAAAAGACAACGATGGGATCAGGCACAAATGCCGATGATGGACTTAACAATCATCGCGCGGTATGAAACCTATGCGGATTCTTATACTGAGTATTGTATGCGTAGATATTTTTATGAATCCTTTGAAGTTGAACTTCCACGAGAGATTTCAACAAAGGAAAATTGGCAGTTAATCAGTGAATACATTGAAATATAGGGTTTATGAAAAAATATCAAATATGCTTATATTTTAAATATTATATATTTTTTTTTCTGATATCTAAGGATGTTTGATTAATAAAATCTAATACTTCTTTCTGCTGTAATTCAGTTAAAAAATGGAGTTTTGTAACAAGTTCTGCCATTAAATTATCTTCAATAAAGAAGTAAGCTACAGGCACTTCTAAAACTTCAGCTATTTTTGTAGCCATCAGAAGATCAGGCGCATATTTTCCTGTTTCATATTGATTCATTCGAGCACTAGCCGAAGCTTCATCAATGCCAGCAAGTATTCCCAATCGTTCTTGAGAAAGCTTCTTCGCTTTGCGAGCAACCTTTAGACGCATTGAAAATACATTGGATTTTTTGCGTTCCATATGTTTAATAATCAATTTAAAACTAAGATTTTCTTAGTTTTAAATTGATAAATTACTAAGAATTGCTTAGTATTATGATCGGCATAGCTATACTTTATAATATTGATCCAACACTTAGAGGGTAAAATGGATAAGAATTTTTTATTTTTAGCGATTTCTTTCGCCTTAATTAATGTAACAGGGTGTCAACATATCCAAACAGCAGCAGACAGTACGGTAGGTGCTATATCGAAAGGAGTAAACGCCTATGATGGCTGGGTAAGTAAAGGTACTCAACGCGTATGGGATGAAATGTCAAATAAAGAAATACGAAACAAATTTTTAGTCCTTTCAAATAACTCTAATAATAATGTAATTGTTCTAAACCCATCATTGATCAATGATAAATTTAAATTAGAAAAACGTACAATGGGTTCAATTCATTTAGAAAAATATATTAATCATGAAGCAAATTTTAATGAAGCGAATCGAAAAATTAACAATGGTATTTATATTTCAGAAAAAGATTTAGTTTCAAAAATGTTTATTGAGCAAGCATTGGCTCAAGGGCATCAAGTTCGTATGTATAAAAAAAATATTAATAGAGATTTGAATAATGGATTAGTACAATCGATTACAGAATTTAATGGTGCTCAAAATCGTTATGATGTTGATCCTGCCTTTGTTGAATTTGATAAAAATGGCAGTCCTGTAGCCATTATGACACGCTCATGGCAAACAATCTCAGCCATAGGTGTTGATAGTCGCATATACACTAATATTTATTTTGCTCAAGATGCTCTACGTTGGTTTGAAAATAATTTTTCAAACCGCTATCTAGAAGACTCTTTAATTCGTACTATTCGTTAATCTTATAAATAAAAGTAGAAATCTGATGAAAAAATTATTATTGCTTAGTTTACTGAGTATTCTTGCAGCGAATGCCTCTGCTGCTTCTAATTGTTCAATCTCTTACACTACTGATGTCAAATTAGATGAAATTATTAAAAAAAATAATTTTGAATTTGAAAATTATGATGAGGTTTGCAATCGCTTAAAAAATTCGAATGCAAAAGTCGACTTACGCTATAGTTCAGCTATAGATAAACAACAAACTACGGCTGTTATAATTGCTCAAGTTATAGATAAAAATTTTCCTATACTTTCAAATAGCTATAAGCGTTCAATGTGGTCAAGTCAAGAACGAACAACCGCTATTGAAAGAGAACTATTAATGGGTGCAGTTAATGAGGCATTAAATGCCATAGATCAATCAGACATTCAGGGGTTGAATGAAAGTCGAAAAAAAATGGGTTTTAAAGCCTACCCAACTTCAAGCAATGTGAATAAAAAATAATAAATGGAAAATCTGGAATGATTAAATCTAAATTTTTATATATTGTCTTTTTAACCCTTTTGTTGGGAAGTGGTTGTAGTAAAAATGACCAGATGAATAGCGCAGTTGAAAAGTCATCGTCTAACTCTAAATCAAATGTGAATATCAGTAATGACCCAAATGCAAAATTCATGGCTCAACAAACTAGCGTGAATTCATTTGAAAGTAGTAATACTTATAATAACTATGGTTTTGCGTATCGCTATGAAAGCCGTAGTGGCGATGGTGAAGAGCATTTCTATAAATCCATTCAAGAGTTTATGAATAATGACATCACCAATCAAAGGAATATATTAGCTGAAACGTGGACCGAAATTTCTAAAGAGGAATATTTACAGACCAGACAGCTTTATGACGAAACCCGTGAGCTGATAGATTTACACCCCGAAATTTTACAGTCAACTCCAATTTATCAGAAATTTTTACAATTTCTAGAAGAACAGCAAGATCGACAAGCTGAATTTGAAAAAAAACGTGCTGATTTCAAGGCTGAGTTTGAACAACAAAGAGCTGATTTTAATGCTGAATTTAATCGAAAGCATGCAGAATTTGATAAGAGTTGGACTGAGTCAATGCAACCCTCTACACAATCAAAGAATCTAGATACAGCTCATGAAGAGGTGTTGGATGATATTCAAATAGAAGAACCTAAATTATCAGATCAAGAAAGTCAACCTGATAATACCAGTGTCCTATAACGTAATCATAACCAAACATTTTTTAATAGGAGATCATTCATGCGTCAGTTATGGGGTAGCGGTATTATTGTGTGTTGTATAGTGACTTCAATGTCAGTGATGGCAGCACCACAACTATTTAATGTAGAGCTAAAAGGTGCAACACGTGATCAAATTCGCTCAGCATTGCAAAATACCAATGTTAAAGTGGTTCGTGAAGACAACACCTACTGGATAGATAAATACAATTCCAATGCTGTATTGGAAGGTACTACAGAATTAAATTTTGGATATACATCCAATGGAAAATTTGCTTATGCAGAATATAAATTTCCCGTATTCATGGACTCAAGAAAAATTCTAGAGGTTGCAAATTTTGTTTCATCAAAATATGGAAAACCGAGCCAACGCTCAGGAAATCCTAGTCTTGGAGAAGCAAGTTTTACCTGGAATTTCAAAAATGGTATGAGTATTACGGCATATCGTGGTTGGCCTGATACTACAACGTATTTGAATTACACAGATAAAATAAATTATTCAAAAATGAACACTGAAATAGAAGCTGAACAAAAACGACAACTTCAACAGAAAGTGCAGCAACAAGGATCTGCATTTTAAATAAGAATTATGGGCAACATATCCTATAATAATTGAGTATGTTGCCTTATTTTCATATACATATTGACGTTATTTTATGCGCAATTAATATTAATCATAGCAAACCTTGCACAGCTCACTTCAAGTTTTACTCTGCCTAGCTTCACTTAGCAATCAGTGAAATTAGTCTCTATAGCAGGAACCGTGACCACTCATGATTAAAAATATGGATTCATTTAAACGGTCTTATGTACATTTCTTTCCAGTGGTCTTTTTTCCATTTTTAAATATTTTTCAATTTAGAAATGATGTGGACATTAAATCTTGGTTATTTAGAAATTTACTTGTCAGTTTTATAGTTATTTTGATCCCACTTTTTCTTAATTTAAGTATGATAATTACCAAGTTTTTATACAAAGATCAGGATAAAAATACAGAATATCGTGCAATAGGTTTAGGGTTACTATGTTTTATATTTCTGACAGGAATCAACTATTACCAATTTCAGAAATTCACAGTCGGAACAGACCTATCCATTGACTATTATCGCATGGCATTGATGCTAAGCTTTCTAACAGCCTGTTTCATATCTAGCCTGTACTTCACATTGAAATACAAAAACTATTCACAAACATGCTTAGTAAACTTTAATACAAAAACAATGAGATTTATGGCAAGTACAGCTATAACATTTCTAATTACAATGATTACTTTTTTTGTTGTCTAGGGCTTATTCGTAATTAAAAATCATTCTTTTTAAAATCCTATTATTTCTAGGGGAGGAGATTGCCAGTTTCCACGTCATATCTCAAAAACTGAAGATTGGACATTAATTAATGCGTATATTGATGCTGAATATGACCAACTTTAACAAACCGCCTTGTTATTTATTTTACTTATAAATATTTTTCTAAGCATATGTAATTTTGATATAAGACTTAATTTAAATTATGATACTTGAACCTGTTAATCTTTTAAAATCCAAATAAAACCTTATATATCAATATTATTGATATGTGTTTAGTGCGACAAATTTTGTCTTTCTATTTCCAATTTTGCTGAAAAAACTTTAATTTTCGGTACACTAGTCATGTTTTATTCATTTCATCGGACTTCTATAACAATGACCCAAGTACAACTGCAACAATTACAAAAACAACTTTGGAATATTGCCAATACTTTGCGTGGCACCATGGGCGCCGATGAATTCCGTGATTACATTCTGGGCTTTATTTTCTTTAAATATTTATCAGAAAAGTCGGTTATCCAAAACATAAATTCAGTGCAGTGATGTGGTCAAACAACATCATGCCGACATCAGAGGGTAGCAATATTTGTATCACTGGCTTAATCGAAAGCTATAAAGGTGTTCCTCAAATTGTGATTCGCTCTGTTGAAAATCAGATTTCAAGCTATTAAATACTTAAGGTGTTCCCTATGCTAAAAAAAATATTAATTACTTCTTTGTTGTCTATGGCGAGCTTAAATGCTTTTTCGCAGGAAATTAAAATTGAGGCAATTAAAGCTCCATTCCATGTTGGTAAGACCGTGATGGCATGTGGGCAGTTAGCTGAGATTAAGCATTTAGAAAATCGGCATTATTTAAACCTTGATCGAATGTATCCGAATCAAACGTTGACGCTTTTAGTTTGGGACAATAACTACAAATGGTTTGAAGAGCGCTTCGGTCGTATTGATGGCATGGTAGGTAAGCGTTTCTGTGCTCGAGGAACAATTGAAGAATATAAAAACAATTTGCAAATGAAGGTGAATAATCCTCAGTTTTTAAGATTAATGCACTGATTCTTTAAAAGTTTTCTATGTGGTATTCCTCTTATCAAGTCTTTAAATGAGATTAATGAAAAATATGCGTTGCAAAGATTTTGTTTAAATAGAGTCTAAAATTTGATAAATAGCTAAAACTATGCTTAGTTATTGTATTGGTTAAGTTGTTGTTAAATATTGATTTAAAGTGATGGTGAAATGACAGTACAAAGCGAATATCAACTTGAAAATGAACTGATTGCACAACTGCAAGGACTGGGCTATGCAACCGTTACCATCAAGGATGAACGCCAACTACTGTCAAATCTCAAAACACAAATTGAACGTGCCAATGGACTTGCACCATTATCAGAAACGGAATGGAAGCAGGTCATTAGCTTTCTCAATACAGGCACAGTATTTGAACGAGCTAAAAACCTACGTGACCAGTTTCCTGTTAAATTTGATGATGGTTCAAGTAAGCACATTTTCTTTTTATCAGATGACCCAAGCAAAAATGTATACCAAGTCACCCATCAAATCACGGTAGATCATCGTGATTTTAATGGTCGAACCAGCCGTTTTGATGTCACGCTCTTGGTCAATGGTTTGCCTTTAGTTCAAATTGAATTGAAAAAACGAGGCATGGAAATTGCCGAAGCCTTTAATCAAACGCAACGCTATATTCGTGAAGCCTATTGGGCTGGGCAAGGGCTATTTAGTTTTATTCAGCTTTTTGTCATCAGTAATGGCGCAAATACTCGCTATTACTCAAACGGTACGACTGGGATAGAGTTTGCCTTTCCATGGGCAGATGTCGCCAATAAACATATCAATGAAATTGTCGATTTTGCGGATGCATTTTTAAATCATCAGCATCTTACAGACATGCTGACTCAATACATGGTGATGTTGGAAACCAGTAAAAGTTTGATGGTGCTACGTCCCTATCAGATTTATGCGGTACAGAAAATTGTGGAGCATGTGCAAAACTCCAATCAGAACGGCTATATCTGGCACACTACAGGTTCAGGTAAAACCCTGACTTCATTTAAAGCCAGTCAAATCATCATGCAAATGCCTGATGTGGAAAAAGTCCTGTTTGTGGTGGATCGTAATGATCTCGATACGCAAACCTCACGTGAGTTTAATGCTTTTAAAGCTGAGAGTGTGGATAGCACAGACAGTACGCATACTTTGGTCAAGCAACTCGATCAACGTCATGACAAACTGATTGTGACCACTATTCAAAAGTTAAATCGTGCAATTAGCACAGACCGCTATTTAGAACACATCAATTATCTAAAAGACAAGAAAGTGGTGTTTATCTTTGATGAATGTCACCGTAGCCAATTTGGTGAGACCCATCAGAACATTAAAAAATTCTTCAGCAATGCGCAGATGTTTGGATTCACGGGAACACCGATCTTTGAGGAAAATAGTCAATCCAAAGCAGGTTTAAAACTCACCACAGATTATTTATTCAATCATTGTCTGCATCAATATGTCATTGTGGATGCGATTCGCGACCGTAACGTATTGCAGTTCCAAATAGATTATCGTGGCAAGTATACTGCTAAGGGTATGCAGAATAACCTCGATTATGACGAAGATGTTGAAGGGATAGATACCAAAGAGCTTTATGATAATCCGCAGCGATTAGAAATGATTGCCCGTTATATCGTTGATAAGCACGATACTAAAACCAAAAACCGTGAATTTACCGCAATGTTTTGTGTCAGTTCAGTGGATACCTTAACTCAGTATTATGAACTGTTTGAAAAGGTACAAGCTGAGAAGCAACAACAAGACGAAGCGGAGGGTCGATTATTTAAACCTCTCACCATTGCGACCATTTTCTCCTACGGTGCGAATGAAGCTGTTGAGAACAACGACCAAAATGGATTGATTCAAGAAGAATCAACTGATGCTCCGAGCCAAATCAATCAGTCTAGTCGTGACAAGTTGGATCGCTACATTGCCAACTATAATGCTCAGTTCGGCACGAATTATAACTCTGGTGATGGATTCTATGCCTATTACCGTGATATTGCAGATCGGGTAAAGAAAAAGCAGATTGATATTTTACTGGTCGTAAATATGTTCCTCACAGGCTTTGACTCAAAGCCGTTGAATACCTTGTATGTCGATAAGAACCTTAAATATCATGGTCTAATTCAGGCTTTTTCACGGACTAACCGTGTCTACAACGATAAAAAACCATTCGGGAATATTATTAGCTTCCGTAATTTAAAACGTGCCACCGATGAAGCATTGGCGTTATTTTCCAATAAAGAAGCACGGAAGACTGTGCTTGTCCCAAGTTTTGATGAAATCAAACAAGATTATGAGCAAGCGATTGAAAAGCTACTCAGTATTACGCCTGATTATCAAACAGTAGATGATTTAGTCACAGAAGATGAACAACTTGAATTTATTAAAGCGTTTCGTGAAGTAATGCGCTACAACGCTCAATTGCAGACTTTTATAGAGTACGATCAAGACCTGACAAAGTTAGATAAACAGCACTTTGCGAATTTTGCATCCAAATATGCCGATCTCTGTCGAGCGATTCGAAAAACCACCAAAAAAGAAAAAGTATCGGTTTTAGATGATGTCGATTTCCAATTGGATTTACTGCACAGCGACCGCATTAATGTGGGTTATATCCTGACATTGTTACAGATGGCAGTGAATGCTGAAACAGATGAGCAGCGTAAGAAATATGAAGCTCAAGTCCATGATCTGATTGGTAGTGATATTAGCTTGCATGACAAGCAAGATTTGATTCAGAAATTCATCGAAGAAAATATGCCAAAAATGATCAACGGGCAAAGCGTACAAGTGGCTTTTGCTCAGTTCTGGGATGCAGAAAAAGAACAAGCCTATCAGCATTTCTGTGAGCAAGAAAATTTAAAACCTGATGTGATGAAACAGGTTTTAGATAATTATGAGTTTAATAAACGTCTTCCACGTAAAGAGGAGATGAAAGAACTGCCAAATTATAAAGTGAAGCTATTTGAGCGTGATGGCGTATTAACCAATTTATTGGCTAAAACACGACAGTTGATTGAGAAGTTTTATACTGGTTTATAAATTAGTAACGCAGAATTTTAATTTGAGGTAATTAAATGGAAAGAGTTAGACAAGAAGATAAAGAAGAAGTAGCTATATTTCTAAAAAAATATAACAAAATTAATAGTAAGTTTATGAAAACTAAATTTATAAGTAGTAATCTTAAATTTACAACTTACCTTAGTATTGAGGAAAAGGATTTTCATGTTGAGAAAATTTATATATTGTTGGAGGATAAGTCTTTTACAAAAATGTTGGAGTCTGATTTAAAGCTAAGTGATTTAATTCTTTTTTCTAAAAAATATTATTTCTCAATAAAATATAAGGAAAAACTGGATAGTGGTGCAGTATATAGTGGAACTGAATTAAAAAATTGGCTCCATAAGCTTGAGTCAGCAAAAAATAAAATGATAAATTTATTAAATACATCTCCATTGTCGAAAACTAAGACAGCGGGTTTTTATTTAAGTTCAGGCTATGTTAATAAGATTGTTAATTATTTGAGAGAAGAAAAAATAATTGCTGTTATAGATATGGAAATGATAGATGTAAGATTTTATGAACTAAAAGAATATGCAGAAAAATATGATAATAAAGATATTGATAATTTTCTTGAGTATATGAAAAATAATAATTATATTTCTCCTTTAAGTGGTATGGAAGATGATATAAAAATACCAGAATATAAGTTTTTAAAAAAATCTAACGATATTTTACTAAGTACAAAAATATATAATAAATTAATTGATTATGTTGAATTTGTGGATAGTGATCTGCTTGATTTTTTTTACAAAAAAATAGAAACAGAAATATTAAATATGAAATCTCCACGAGTTGATAATACATCGCATAGAACATTCTTTATTAAAAGCATGTGGGATGTTGATGGAAAGGCAGAAATTTCTCCAAATAAAAGACCGTATAATATAAATATAATTTCTAAATTAATTCAAATTTTTTACACCGATTTAGATGTACTAAATGATGATGCCGCAAAGGCTAAAGTTAAAGAAATATTAAAAATAAAATAATTTATTTCAATTAGTTAGGTTTTTTTTGGAAAAATATTAAAAAAACATAAGGGCATATAACTTCAAAAAAAACATGATGGTTCCTAGCATTGTTATTGGAGCTCACAAATGCTTTTGAAGATCAAAGATGTTTGCCGTATTTTAAAAACTAGTAGAAATACGATATATGCCTTACAAAAAAAAGATCCTAATTTTCCAAAACCAATTAAATTCGGCGACCAAAAACAAGGTCGTGTTTTTTATCGTGAAAGCGAAATTAAAAATTGGGTTTTGAGTTTGAATCCTTCAGATTCTGAGTTGGAGGGCGGGAAATGAATGCAAAAATCATTTTTAATGCACCATTTGCAGCAAGTACCGATCCAGTAACAGGTCATAAAATAGAGTTTCACTCACTCAATGACTTTATTCAATGCTGCATCGATGAGCACAATTTTAAAGTTAAGATTGAGAGCTATATTCACCCAGAATACGTAGACTATAACTGTGAAGATTGCTATGCAATTCCCCATGTTAACCCTCAAAACTTTTCTAAGGTAGTGGGATATACAATAAAGGGAACTGCTAAAAAATATGATACAGAACAAACACCATATAAGTTGGTTGATACTAAAAAAGTACATTTTTTGATTGGTGAAAAAGGAGTATTTGCAGGCAATACAAATAGAGTATACATGCCGTATATACTGGGTACGGATGATATAGGCTTATTTTTAAAAATCGCAATATCTGGAGAGGCCGTTGTTTTTAATGAAGATATTAACGCAGCTTATCAGCTTATAAATGATGGTGTACAAGAAACAATATTCAGGGTTTTAACGGGTTTCAATGAGCCTGAGCAAAATCATGACTTATTTGTGAAATTGGATAAGAATTTTAAAACGCTTCAACCCAAACAAATAAAGCATTTTTTCTCAGAAAAAATTAACCAGCTTAAGCAAATCATTGACCCTAAGATAGTTATTCAAGAGCCAGTAAAGCAATGGGAGAAGTTGTTACCACTAGTACAAGCAGAATCGCTATCAAACGATCCTTATCCCATTGATGCATTACCTCCATTAGCAAGAGAGGCCGCTATAGCGATTGCTGACTATGTGCAAGCGCCCATAGCTATGACAGTCCAATGTATCATAGGGGCAATGTCACACATAGCACAACCTAATGTTAACGCACCAATAGGCCGAAATGACTCAGAAGAAGGCGAACCATGTAGCCTATATTTGGTGACAGAAGGACAAAGTGGAAGCAGAAAAAGTACTAGTCGAAATATGGCAGAGAAAACTATAATTAAGCATGAACGTAAGCAATATGAACTATACCATCATGAATTTGAACTGTGGAAAAGTAGATGTGCTGGATTAAATAAACGAGACCGTGATGCGTACTGTGTTGAAAATCCACCACCACAAGATCCTAGCACGTTGTTTAGCGATATAACATTTGAATCAATTGCAAGTTTGTATGTTGATAGGGTTGTTGGTAATGCTTCAATTGCTAGTGATGAGGCAGGCCAATTTTTTGGTGGCTATACTATGCAAGGAAAAACAAGATCCCAAGCCATAAGTGGTTATGCAAAGTTATTTGATAATGGTTTTGTAGATCGTACACGCTCAAAGTCAAATTTAAATGGAAGCGGTCGAGCTTATGACGTTCGATTGACTATCAATCTACAGGGACAACATGAGGTTCTAGTTGATGCATTAACAGATCCTATGTTGTGTGGGCAGGGATTTTTACCCAGATTTATTTTAACTGTACCTGAGAACTTAGCAGGTACGCGATTACAGGATTCAAGCTATAGAACTAAAAATGCTAACACTGATCCACGTCTTATAGCCTACTGGACAAGATGTGAAGATTTGCTTAATGATTGTCCTAAACTACTACAAGAACAAACACAACATCATGGTCGTTATGTAATTTCGATGAATAATGAAGCCAAGGAAGTTGATGAGTTTTATTATAATTTTTTTGAATCCTCACAACTTGCTAATGGAAAATATGAATATATACAGGCATTTGCTAGCCGTGCTTGTCAATTAGCAAGACGTTTAGCAACAGTTTTTGCATATTTTGAGGGTCTACCAAACATTGATGCCAAGACCTTAACAGGAGCTTGTGAGATAATCAAATATTCATTAAATGCGTGGTTAATGTATAAAAACATTGAAGTTAAAGCAGAAAGTGATGCTGAACGATTGTTGAAATGGCTTACTAGAAAATGTTTACTGCAAAACACAGATAGACTGCCTTACTCTTATATGCAGACGTCATGCCCTAGACCTATGCAGAAGAATAAAAATCTTTTAGAAATGATTGTTCAACAATTAGAAGATTCGCATCATATCAAAATTGAATCCCTAGGACGCACTAGGTACGTTGTAATTAACCCTGTTTTATTGGAATCGTAACTAAGTGACTAAATTAGGCTATACCCCTTGTGAATAAAGGTATTGCGTTTAGCCGTCAGCAAAAATGACTTCGACTAAGTGACTAAACAAATGACTAAAACCAGTGTTCATTAAGTCACTTAGTCATTGCCTTATTTAGTGACTACAAAGTGAAAATCCTTATATATAAAGACATACAGGGCTATTTAGTCATTTAGCGAAGTTAAGAACTGTCCATCTATCAAAAATAATATATGCTGAAAAGTAAACAATTCTAAAATCATTTAGACTCTTAATACTAAGAAGGTCAAATAACAAAAAAATAACAAAAAATACTTATGTATCCGAGTTTGTATCTTGCTTAGTCTATTAAAAATAAATAAATATAAAACAATGATTTAAGTTAAAGTATAGTAACGTCTGGGCCCACCATATAAAACAACCACATAGGTGTACTAATCCTAAGTGGTTTTTTATTTTAAGCTTTATGTAAGCAATTGAAATGTAGTCTGTGAGCAGCTCAAAAGCTTATTCATTTAAGATTCCACTTGCACATCTACTTCTTCCTCGCCAACAACGTCGCAAAACGCTGTTTAATGCGATTGCCATCTGCATCTGTGCGGTGCAACTCACCGACATTTTCATTGTATTTCACAATATCCCAATCAGCATAATATGCACTTAACTCACCCGCTTTAAAACTAAAAGGGAAGTCTTGTTGCACGGGGTAATCTTCAGTATCCATCGCGCAAACAATTAAGTTAAAGCCTTGTGGTTTGGTCGCTTGCTGCATGTGCTGAATAAGCGTAGGAATGGTTTCAGGCGCCAAAAACATCATCACCACTGTACAGTTAATGAAGTCATATTCCTCCGTAATTGTGGCATCCTGATTTAAATCCCGCACAGTAGTTTGAATAGATGAAATCTGTGCTGTAGCAATAATTTCATTTAATTTTTGGATACTACTCGGATTCACATCCCAAGCATCCACCTGAAAACCGTTTTGGCTCAAATACAGCGCATTTCGGCCTGTACCACAGCCAACATCCAAAGCTTTACCCACGGTTAACTGTGGAAGTGCCATTAAAATTTCAGAATGTGTTGGGCTTAATTTATATTTTTTAACAAAATAATCTTGAGGCAAACAATAAAAACTAAGCTGGCACTCAATATCATCACTGGCAGATACAATTTTATGCCACGCTTGCGGTTCAATAAATGGTGGTTGATTTTCCACGGAAAAAATATGCTCAGATTGTACTTCACCAGATTCATGCAGCATCGAAAAATGCAATTCGCCTTTTAAAATAGTCAACTTCGCCCATGTGCCGACTTGGGTATTGTGTTGTTTTTTAAACCCTTGTGGAATTGAGTCATGATTCCAAATAGGAAGTTGTTTATAACAGATCAATTCTTGTTGCATCATAAACTCCAGTTATACCGATTCTGATGGGGTAAAGCTTCACAGTAATGTAGTGTCTTGTGTAGATTAGAAAATATCATCTTCATTTCAGCATAACATTGCAGACCTGTTTCAGCCATCTTCTGAATTTTATCCATCTCATTGACATACTCCCACCACTAAACTGAAAGTTATAGTGGGGGAATCTTTGCGACCCATGCAATCAAATTGATTACACCTTTCGATGCCACACTTGCGCTGACAAGTATTGTGGCACAGGAACTCTTTACACAGCACGAAGCCCTAGTGCATCAGCTAAAGCGAAATTACGGATATTTATACTCGCATTCACATCACGATCTTCAACCAAGTTGCAACTTGGACATTCAAACAATCTGACACTTAGCGGTAACTTTTCCATCTTATAGCCACAGCAAGAACAAGTTTTTGAACTTGGTACAAATCGACCAATTTTCAAAACATTCTTGCCATACCATTCAGCTTTGTATTGTAACAGCGTTAAGAATTGCCCCCATGCCACATCCGAAATGGACTTGGCTAGTTTACTGTTCTTAACCATGTTTTTAATTCCTAAATCTTCTACTGCATACGTGGTCGCTTGGTTTTCACAGATCAAGTGATGCGTTAGTTTGTGATGTAGGTCTAAGCGTTGCAAACGTACCTTTTCATAGATACACGCAACATTTAATTTCTGACGTTGATAATTCTTGGATTCTTTCTTCTTTCGAGCAAATATCTTTTGTTGAATTGCCAACCTTTTTTGAGCTTGTCGTAAATATTTTGGATTTTCAATTTTTTGACCATCCGACTGAATCAACAAGTGATTTAAGCCCAAATCAATACCAATGGTTTTATCTGACTCAATTATTGATGCTGTTACTTTAGCTTGATTAGTTTCAACTAAAATTGATGCGTAATACTTTCCTGTTGCTGTTTTACTAATAGTGACAGTTTTAATCTTTCCATCAAATTGACGACTAAATACAGCTTTAATGCCTTTTAATTTAGGTAGATTCAGTGTGCCTTTTTCAAAATCAACACTACCATGTTGAGGGCATTGATATGATCGTTGTGGAATTTTCTTAGACTTGAACTTGGGGAATTTCGCCCGACCTTTGAAGAAGTTTCCAAAAGCCGTATAAACATGAAGCAATCCACTAAGTAGAGTTTGACTGTTCACCTCATTGAGCCATGAGTATTGTTCTTGCTTTTTCATACTCACAAGCTGATCCTGAATATCTTTTCGGCTCAGTGATTTTTTATGTTCATCATAATATTTTTGTTGAAGTGCTAAAGCCCAGTTGTAAGTAAACCTAGCACAGCCGAAGTGCTTTTCGATTAGCACTTTTTGCTCACCATTCGGATAAATACGATACTTGTAGGCTTTCATTTGAGCTTCATTCATACCTATAATTTAACAAATATTAATCTTGGTGTAAATAACATGAAGTCACATTACCACTGTGTTTATAAGCTAACTTATCATTTAGTGTTGGTAACAAAATACAGAAGAAAATGCTTTACAAATGAAATGCTCAATCGCCTTGAAGAAATCGTAAGAAAGAACTGTCAAGATTGGGAAATCGACTTGCTTGAGTTTAATGGTGAAGCTGACCACATTCATTTATTACTAGAAATGCACCCTAATATCATGCCAAGCAAGTTTATAAATAACATCAAAACGGTATCTAGCAGACTTATACGCAAAGAATTTGATGCAGAACTAAAGCAGTATTATTGGAAGCCTGTACTTTGGACTAGGGCTTATTGCTTGCTTACAACAGGTGGTGCGACAATTGATGTAATTCGTGAATATATAAAAAATCAAGAAAGACCCGAATAACGAAAAGTCGTGCTATCCATCCCCACCTAAATCGAAGATTATAGATGGGGAATTTCGCACAGTTAGTTAAAATCAAAATTATTTAAATGATGTAGATGGTTAAAATACCAAACTGAAAAATATTCACCTCAAATTGCATGATTTTCATGTCTATTCAGTTGTGAATGTTTTACCATAAGCTGTTTTAATTCATTGAATTATCCCGTGTTTATTCAAGCCAATCAGTACGTTATTCCAACACAGCAGCATGATTATCCTGAATGGCATCGTGGGCGTGAGCGTTATGTGCTTTGGTATTTAGCTGTTCAACATCCAGCTTTAGAATGTTATTTACAACAATTAAAACAGCAATTTTCAGATGTATTATTTCGCCCAAATACACGTCAGTTTCATATAACTTTATATATTTGTGGGTTTTATGCAGCAAAAAAATATTGGGAAGATGACTTTCTCGAGTCACAATTTCAACAACAAGTTCAAGCCTTACAGCAGTTGCAACTAGAGCCTTTTCAACTGAAAGTGGGCGGCATTAATAGTTTTGATAGTGCTTTATTTGTAGAAGTGCAAGATCAATCACAGCAACTGGCGCGTATACGTCAGGCACTTAGCGTAGGCGGGGCTGAAATCGCAGCTTTACAGTATCATCCACATATTACTTTGGGTTTATATCAAACAGCGTGTTCAACCAATTTGATTTTGCAGCGTATTCAAAATCTCCCCGTGCAATATTTCGATTTAGATATCCATCATTTAAATTTTGGTTATTATCAGGCACACACTTTACAAGGTCAGCTATTTAGCACGCATCAATTTCCTTTGGAGCACATGTGATTCAACTTATTTTGGGCGGTGCGCGTTCGGGTAAAAGCCGTATGGCTGAGCAAACCGCGCAGCAACTTGGCAAATCCGTCATTTATGTAGCAACTGCACAAGCGGGCGATGCAGAAATGCAGGCGCGGATTCAGCATCATCAACAACAGCGTCCGCAGACTTGGCAATTGTGCGAAGAGCCTTTGTATTTGGCGGAGCAGTTAAAGATGCTGGATCATCCGAATGCTGTGATTTTAGTAGATTGTCTGACCTTGTGGATGAGTAATTTGTTGATGCAATCTGCAGAAAGCTTTGCCGAACAACAAATTTCAGCATTGCTCGAAGTTTTACCTCAGTTGCAAGCCGATATTATTTTAGTGAGCAATGAAACAGGTTTGGGCGTTGTACCGATGGGCGAAATAACCCGAAAATTTGTCGATGAAACAGGGCGATTACATCAGCAATTGGGACAAATTGCAGACAAAGTGCAGTTCTGTGTCGCAGGTTTTCCAATGCTTTTAAAAGGAGAGAAGAAATGACTTGGTGGTTTGCAGCGTGTCAAAAGCCAAATGAACAGATGAAACAACAGGCAATTGCACGACAACTTCAATTGACCAAACCAACAGGTTCATTGGCAGCATTGGAAAATATTGCGATTCAACTGGCGGCTTTGCAAGGAACAACGCAGCCGAATATTGAACTTCCGTGGATATGTATTTTCGCAGGCGATCATGGCGTGATGGAAGAAAATATTTCCGCCTATCCCCAAGCCGTGACTCGGCAAATGCTACAAAATTTTGCCACAGGTGGGGCATGTATCAGCGTCATCGCCCGACAATATCAGGCGCATTTACAAGTGGTGGATTGCGGCTCGGTCGGGGAAGCGTATGAATATGCAGGAGTAGAGCGGCATTGTATTCGTGCAGGCACAGCGAATTTTGCTAAAACCCGCGCCATGACTGAACAGGCGTGTGCAGATGCGATGGCACTTGGACGTCAAAGTGTGGAAGATGCCATCGCACAGCAGGCCTCGATTTATGTCGCAGGTGAAATGGGTATTGGAAATACCTGTTCGGCATCAGCCTTGTCTTGCTTTTTATTACATGAACCTGCTGAAGCCTTGACTGGCATAGGCACAGGAATTGACACTGCACAATTGCAACATAAAAAACAGGTGATTGATGCTGCTTTAGCTCTACATCAGAACTATGTGCAAGATGATGCTTTTAAAGCCTTATGTGCAGTTGGTGGATTGGAGGTCGCTGCAATGGTGGGCGCGTATATTCGCTGTGCGCAGTTGGGCTTGCCGATGGTGGTGGATGGTTTTATCAGCAGTGCTGCTGCATTAGTTGCAGTGCGTTTAAATCCTCAAGTCCGAGAATGGATGTTGTTTGGGCATCAATCGGCTGAATATGGACATCGTCGCTTATTAGAAGCATTAGGTGCACAAGCCTTGCTGCATCTAAATTTACGCTTAGGTGAGGGCAGCGGTGCGGGCGCGGCATTGGGCATTATCCAACTGGCCTGTGCCTTGCATAATCAAATGGCGACTTTTGCCGAAGCTGCGGTTATTGGTGAGAAAGTATCTTTATGATCATGCTAAACCTATTAAGACATGGCGAAACAGAATTGGGTCATACTTTGCGTGGCTCAACCGATGATGCTTTGACTTTAAAAGGTTGGCAAGACATGCAGCAGACTTTAAACACGGCAATAGCTACAGGACAGCGATGGGATGTTGTGGCAAGTTCACCTTTACAGCGTTGTCTGCAGGTTGCTCAGACCTTTGCGCAAGCACAGCAATTGCCACTGTATATTGATGCACAATTTCAGGAAATGCATTTTGGTGCATGGGAAGCTATTTCCACTCAAACCTTATATGAACAATACCCTGAAGATTTAGCTAAATTTTGGATGACACCGACCCAATTTAGTCCGCCACAAGCAGAATCTTTGCTAAATTTTCAGCAGCGCGTTTTGCAAGGTCTGTCCGATCTCAACCAATATTTACAACAACTCGAGCAACAACCTAAACGTGTGTTATTGGTCACGCATGGCGGGGTAATTAAATTGCTCAAAGTATTGGCGCAGAAAAAATCTTTAGACGATATTTTAAAAATGTCTGCAGCGTTGGGGCAATTGAGTTCATTCCAGTTACATCCCAATGGCAACATTTGCATGCAGGGGCAAACATGACACCTTTTTGGATTGCCTTGCAATTCCTGAGCACTTTTCCTGTTTCTTTAAAACAGATGCCAACTGCAGCGCAAAATGCACAATCACTGCTGTTTTATCCGCTCGTTGGCTTACTAATTGGAGCTGCGCTGTGGGGGATGGCGCATTTATTGCAATTCTTGCCTTTGGTTCTGAGTAGCAGCTTAATTTTAGTGCTCTGGATTTGGCTGACAGGTGGTTTACATTTAGATGGACTGGCTGATACTGCCGATGCATGGGTCGGCGGTTTTGGTGATCCTGAACGTAGCTTAAACATCATGAAAGACCCAAGCAGCGGCCCGATTGGAGTATTGAGCTTACTGATCTGCTGTTTATTAAAATGGTCTGCGTTGTATGTATTGCTCGAACAACAGTATTTGGCATTTTTGCTGTTTGTACCCGTATTGGGACGATTAAGCGCTTTGGTTTTATTTTTAAGCACGCCTTATTTACGTGCCAATGGTTTAGGCACTGCTATTCAGGCACATTTGCCTAAAACAGGCACAAAAATTGTGATCGCATTGACCTTGCTTGCAGGAGTGCTTTGGGGATGGGTGGGTTTGGTGACCGTTCTGACTTTTATCCTTAGCACCTTGTATTTGCGATATAAATTTATGCAGCGTTTAGGTGGAATTACGGGCGATACCGTTGGTGCGAGTATTGAAATAACAGAAAGCATGATGTTATTGGCTATTGCGATTCTTTGGTTTTTAATAAATTAGCTTTTAAGCAGTTTTTTCTTGTTTCAAGTGCGCTGAAAATTGAAATAATATAAGCGAATGAATTTACAGCTATTTATGCACTCAATTTCAGCAAGTATGCAGATGAATTTGTCATTTGTCGGAAAGTTCCTAAATTAGATTTGCTATTTTTTTTAAATATGATAATAGTAGTTTATGTCAATCAGCCTTGATGGCATTTGTATCTCAGGATGAGATCACAAACGTGATGTATAAAAATCAAAAGGAATGTCATTTATGATCAAACTGTTAAAGCAAATTTTCTGTATCCATATTTATGAATATGACGCAATGGAAGAAATCGGGGCGCATTTAGAGTGTCGTAAGTGTGGGGATTCTAAGACACAATAATGTTAAGTATTGAATCTGTATTAAAACCAAGTGAGTCTTTATGACTCACTTTTTTATTTTAGGCTAACAGCCTGAATATTTTGCTTAGTCTTGCCTGCATGTATAGATTAGACTGCACTTATCCATCTTCAAAACTACATATATCATTCCCACCTCTTTTGGTGGGGAGACTTCTCATGCTGTACGAAGTTTGATTTATACAAGTGCACAATTAAATTTTCTATCCTCCGCACACTTTATCCCACAAGGTATTCCGCTTAAAATCCAGTACCTAGAAATATTGAACTGACCGTATTTATGGCTAAAAACTTTCAAGAAAAAACGTATATTGTAGATGACAATCTAGCAGATACTTTGACGTGGTTGCTGCATCATCAGGACTGTTATGATCGGTTTTATTATGATGCGATTCAGCAACAACTGACGGTAGAACATGCCAACGGGGTAGATATTATTAAAACAGGGCAGTATTTAAATGCCAGTTACGGAATTTTAATCACCTCTTAAAAGCATTGCCGCATAAACTTATTTTGCTGCATAAAAAACAAAGTCCCTTTGCGGGACTTTGTACATTTGGATGGATGCTAAAACTTTAAGCCATTGCCATCGCATCTACCGACAATTCAGAAACCGTTGGTTTAGCACGTTCAGGCACTAAGCCTAACTTTTGGAACAATTGTTTGTCTTTGCCTTCGCCTGCGTTTGGTGTAGTTAAAAGTTTTTCACCTGAGAATAACGAGTTCGCACCTGCCATAAATGCCAATGCCTGATCTGAATCAGACAACGATTCACGCCCTGCAGACAAACGAATATAGCTGTTTGGCATGATAATACGTGCAACTGCAATAGTACGAATCCATTCAATCACATCTAGCTTTTCGATTTCAGCCAGTGGTGTACCTTCAATCGGAACTAACATATTGATCGGCACAGATTCAGGATGTAACGGTAAAGTCGCCAATTCATGTAACAAACCAATACGGTCTTGGGTATCTTCACCTAAACCGACAATACCGCCACTACACACTTTCATACCTGTTTGACGCACAATATCTAAAGTATTTAAGCGGTCATCAAAGCTGCGAGTACTAATCACATTGGGATAATACTCACGCGATGTGTCTAGGTTGTGGTTGTAATAATCCAAACCTGCATCTTTTAAGCGTTCTGCCTGCGATTGGTTTAACATCCCTAAAGTCATGCAAGTTTCTAAGCCCAATGCTTTGACTTCACGTACCATTTCTAGAACATACGGCATATCGCGTTCATGCGGATTACGCCATGCAGCACCCATACAAAAGCGTGAAGAACCTGATGCTAAGGCTTCTTTAGCTTCTTGAATGACTTTATCCACTGCAATACGTTTTTCAGCTTCAAGCTGTGAATCATAATGCGCAGACTGCGAGCAATATTTGCAATCTTCAGGGCATTTGCCTGTTTTAATCGACAATAAGGTACTGACTTGTACGGTATTGGCAGCAAAATGTTGGCGATGCACACGTTGTGCTTCAAAGACTAAATCCAGAAAAGGCTGTTCATATAACTGCTGAATTTCTTCCCGAGTCCAATCATTGCGTACTGACATAAGTAAAAGTCCATCATCCCTATTATTCATAGTCTGTATCATACACAAATAGTTGGAATCAGAAAGGCATAATCTCCCAATTTCATGGCTAATATTCGACAGTATGGAAACAAAAATATGCAGTCGATTTGGTTGCAAACTTAAGCAATTTTAATGCTATTTCGCTGCAAAATTTATTTTTATGGATTTTTATTTTGCAATGAATTGGTCACTAAAATTCAGTTAACTGCATAAATTGGCAAGTAATCTGCAGTCAAAATATCGCACGGTTTTGGATATGATTTTTGTTTAAAATTTAGACTGTTTAAGGAGTTGTTCCTGAATCGCCCAATCAATATGGATTTGCACAATCTCATTATGCTGTGCACGCGTTTGCTGCAAAGTTTGTAAAATCTGTGCTGAAAATGGGGCATTTCCAAGCCCGATTGCAATATTACGCATAAAACTTTGATAGCCTGTACGACGTAATGGACTACCTTCGGTTTTGGCTAAAAATGTGCTTTCATCCCATTGCCATAAATCTAGCAAGCTGACCTGATCTAAGGCATGTCGGGGATGAAAATCCTCCACCGTGGTGACTTGAGCAAAGCTATTCCACGGGCAAATCAGTTGGCAATCATCACAACCAAACACCCGATTACCAATGCCACGACGTAATTCTTCAGGAATGATACCCTGATATTCAATGGTCAAATAAGCAATACATTTACGCGCATCTAACATATAAGGTTCAACAATGGCTTGCGTTGGGCAAATGTCGATGCAGGCTGTGCAAGAGCCGCAATGCGATGTTGCAGGTGGATCAAAAGGCAAATCTAGTGAAGTAAACAGCTCACCCAATACAAAAAATGACCCAGATTTTTTATGAATCAGTAAGGTATGTTTACCTGTCCAACCCATGCCAGCACTTTCAGCCAACGACTTTTCAAAAATCGGGGCTGAGTCCGCAAAGGGGCGTGATTCAAACTCGCCCACTTTTTCACGAATACGGGTGGCAAGAGTTTTTAGGCGTCCGCGCATGACTTTGTGATAATCGCGCCCACGTGCATAACGGGCAATAATTGCAGAGTTAGGTGCATCGGGAATGTGTCGTGGACGTGGTGTTTCCACCAAATAATTCATCCGCACACAAATAATACTTTTTGTATTCGGGACTAACAGTGTGGGATTAGCGCGCTTGTCTAAATTTTCTTCTAGAAACTTCATATCGCCATGATAGCCACGTTTTAAATATTCCTGAAAACGTGCTAATTCTGCTTGAGCATCTGGTTTGGCAATGACACAATCAGCAAAACCAAGCGCCAAAGCTTGAGCTTTAATCCACGCTTTCAAGGCGGCTGGATCGTCTTGATGCAGAGAAATATGTGCTGAAGTGGTGGATGTTGCCATAACAAAATAGAAGGGAAGAAAATGCCGCAGCAAGTGTACCATAGCCCTGTTTATCATAGTCAAAGTATTCAAGCGTGGGAGCAGCGCTGGTTTGCCCGTCAAAAAAATAGTTCTTACGGTTTAATGCAGCAAGTGGCGTGGACACTGCATTTACAAATTCGCAAAATTTTTGCAAAACAGCCATCTACAATACAAAAAATTGCTGTGTGTTGTGGACAAGGCAATAACGCAGGCGATGGCTATTTAACTGCAAAATATTTAAAACAAGCAGGTTTTCAAGTCGATATTTATGCAGCAACACGCGGTTCATCGGCAGATTTACATCAGGCTTTTTTAGAAGCTCAGACAGAACAAGTCAATATAATTCAAGGTTTTGCATTTCAACAAAGTTATGACTGCTATATTGATGCATTATTTGGTATTGGTTTAGATCGTCCTTTAAATGATGAGTGGCAGTCGCTTATTCACGCAATGAATCAACAAGCGGGTTTAAAAATTGCGGTTGATATTCCAAGCGGTTTAAATGCCAACACGGGGCAGCCATTGCCATGTGCAATTAAAGCCGATTACACCTTTACAGCTTTGGGTTTGAAAGCAGGGTTATTTACAGGGCAGGCACAGGAATATACTGGACTGGTCGATGTGCTGGATTTGATTCCAGCCGATGCAGAACTCAAAGCGTTGGCCCAACTCACACCACATTTGATTCAATTACCCGCACGGCAGGCTTTTGGACACAAAGGCAGTTATGGGCATGTGTTGATTGTGGGCGGACATGCGCAAATGGGTGGTGCGGTGATGATGGCTGCAGAAGCCGCATCAAGCGCAGGTGCAGGGAAAGTGACTGTGGTCTGTCATGCCAAACATCATGTGGCGATATTAAGCCGTGCGCCGAATTTAATGTTGCGGGATATAGACGCACTGACAGGCGCAGAAATTCAGCACTTAATTTCACAGGTCGATGCCGTGAGTTTAGGGATGGGACTAGGACGAGATGCTTGGGCAGAACAGCATTATGCAGACTGGTTTGCCGCGCTAAATCAGTCCGAGGTAGAAGTAGTTTACGATGCCGATGCCTTGTGGTTTTTGGCGAAACAAGCGCATTCATCGCATCATCCAGCCCAACTAAAACCGAACAGTTATGCCACACCACATTCAGGTGAAGCTGCGACCTTGCTCAATACTACGGTTGCAGCCATTGAAGCAGACCGTATTGCCGCGATTCAGCAATTGCAGCAACGCTATGCAGGCGATTGGGTGTTAAAAGGTTCAGGTAGTTTGACTTTGCAAGCTGCATCTACAGAACCGCAAGCAAGTTCATTGTGGATTTGTACCGCAGGCAATCCTGGTATGGGTACAGGTGGTATGGGCGATGTGTTGGCAGGCATGATTGCCAGTTTAAAAGCCCAGTTTCATCATAAAATTCAATTGCATGAAATTGTCATGTTACATGCCTTGGCGGGGGATGTATTGGCACAGCAGGGCATGCGCGGTTTACAGGCACAGCACATGAGCCAAGCGATTTATCAGGTTGTGAATCGGTAAAATATAAGCGATGGCGATGCTGATTTAGCGACGTCTGGAGCTTGAGCGACTGCGCCCGCGAGCCATACCGCCCAAGGCATTGAGCACAGCCAATTTGGTCATGCTGCCTGATGCATGAGCATGGCAAATTGCAGCAGCCAAAGCATCGGCAGCATCTTGTTGTGGTTTAATGGATAGATTTAATAGTTTCATGACCATCATTTGTACTTGTTCTTTATCGGCAGCGCCATAACCCACGACAGATTGTTTAATTTGACGGGCGGTATATTCCGCCACTTGTAAATCTAAATTCACCAAAGCGGCAATCGCTGCACCACGAGCCTGTCCCAATTTCAAGGCAGAGTCTGGGTTTTGCGCCATAAACACTTGTTCAACTGCAGCTTCAGTCGGGCCGTGAAATTTCACAATCCGTTCAATCCCTGCAAAAATCCGTTTTAAGCGTTCAGGCATTTCACTGGTTTCGGTGCGAATGGTTCCTGCATCTACAAAACGTAATTTAGCGCCATCACGTTCAATAATGCCGTAGCCCGTTAGACGAGAACCAGGGTCGATTCCAATAATAAGTGACATGCCAAGCCTTAAAAAATTACATCAAGTTGAATTATAGGAGTTTAAATCTCTTTTGTGTGGAGTAATTTCAAAACATTCGGTCAGTAAGCTGCTGTTTAAACCATTGGAATGTATCCCACGCCACATTTTCAATTTTGGACTTCATTTTATTTTAAGTTTTGAGGCGTATATTTTATATACGGTAGCAAATGAGAGCGGCAATGAAGTGGATTGATAGGCTAAAACAGTGGGCGAAGCAAATTAAACGAAATGTTTATGCGGTTTGGTTTGTCGCACGTGATCCTGAAACGCCGTTTATGGCAAAGCTTTTGGCATTGTTGGTCGCTGCTTATGCCATTTCTCCCATTGATTTAATTCCAGACTTTATACCTGTTTTGGGTTATTTAGATGACCTGATTTTAGTGCCATTGGGCATCATGTTGGTATTGCGTTTAGTACCTGCTGAAGTAATGCAGCGTTGTCGCTTACAAGCCGATGCGATCAGTCAAAAACCGAGCAGTTATATTGCAGCATCAGTTTTTATTGCGTTGTGGTTATTATTGGCTTATGCCGCATATTTTTATCTTTATCGTTTAAATATATAGACGTATTAAGTCTGTTATTGGGTGATGATGAAAATATTAATGACAGACTTAACCTTTAAAAATACAATAATGCCCATATTGAAACAACAGCGAATCAAAAAAGCTTGATCCCGATGAAGCACTTGGTTACTGCATTTTATTTATTTTGTTGAGATTAGATTAATTTTCATGAAATTATTTCTTATTGTTCTAATTGGCTTAGTTCTTGAAGTCTTCGTCTGGATTGGTGTGGGCGACCTAGTGGGGAGCATGTGGTACGTGTTCTTTTGGTTTGTCGCTGCTTTCTTCATTGGTTTGAACCTGATTCGTAAATATTCTGCAGGCGTGATGCCACAAATGCAGCAAATGCAAATGGGGCAGATGAGTGCCGATCCTGCGCTGAGTAATAATTTACCTAAAATTTTTGCGGGTTTTTTATTGATGATTCCAGGATTAATCAGCGATGTTTTGGCATTGCTGGTGATGATTCCTGCCGTACAAAATGCCTTTAAAGCGGCAATGATGAAAGCCATGATGAAACGTCAGCAAGCCATGATGGATCAAATGATGGGTGGCATGATGGGCGATATGAATGGCATGGGCGGAGCAGGTCAAAACCCGTTTGCAGATTTAATGCGCCAAATGCAAGACATGCAAAATCAGCAGGGCGGTGGTCGTGATTCCAGTATTATTGATGGTGAAGCACGTGAAATTACCCCCGATGCGAAAAAAATTGAAATGAAAGATGTCAATCCACCTAAATAATATGGGTGATGCTTGAGATCAAACCGAATCGTGCTGATTCGGTTTTTTTATGGGTATTTTTTGGTGAATATGCACGTGAGTGTTTAAACATTGAGGTGTGCATTTAAAGCCTTATTTATTCTCCTACCGCACAAGGTATAATCGGATTTTCAATTCTCCTGATGTATTTATGTCTTTGTTATTCACCATTTGTGCGCTGCATTTTGTGGCACAGCTTAGTCCAGGACCAGATGTTTTATTAATTGCCAAAAGTGCAGCCAGCAATACCCGCCGTAATACCTTGCAGATTATTGCGGGTATTTCATCAGGGATTGTGGTGTGGGTAGTGCTGACCCTATTGGGTTTTACGGTTTTGGTGCAGCAGTTTCCTTGGATTCAGCAAGTCTTAATGCTGATTGGCGGTTTATTTCTTGCCAAAATGGGATGGGGTATGTTGTCGGGTGGTTGGCATAGTTGGCAGCAGCGTAAACAGTTTGATGATACTCAAGTGCAAATTCCAGCCGCAAAAAACTACTTTTTATTGGGTCTATTCACCAATTTATCTAATCCGAAAACCTTAATTTATTTTAGCAGCGTATTTGCTTTGGCGCTGAGTTCATCGGCAAGTGCATCTTTAAAAGCCCAATTGGCAGTGATTATTCCAATCCAAACTTTTGTGACATTTACATTATTTATGTTGCTACTTTCGACACCAAAAATGAAAAAGTTATATCTGCGTTCAGGCAGTTATATTGATATGGTCTCGGGCGGATTATTTTTATTATTTGCTGTGTGGTTGTGGTTAGATGCACTGCGTATGTTTTAAAACATAGGTTTTGATGCCAATTAGTTAGATGATTTGATGTTGTCCAAAGCCAAGTTTGACGATTTTTCATTCAGTATTTCGGTTGCAGTCGTGTTTTCAGTTTTATCTAAATGATTGGGCTGATAAGTACGGTTTGATTGCAAAGTTGCTTCGGTATTTTCCGAACCTTGGTATTTACGACTACGGTTGGCACGTTCTCGCAAGCCACCTTTTTTAATGAGTTGCACCACTTTAACTTTACTCCGTGTAATAAAAAAATATGTGCTGAAAGCCAAGCTTGAGTCTAAACTTCAAGTAATCGAGCATGCAGAATTTTAGCATGGCATACCTATTTTAGATGGATAAAGTGACTGTTTATTCAAAAATACGATTTGCGCGAATAGCAGAACTTTGACATTCTAATTCACAAGCGATTGTGTCAGTTAAATCATCCAAAGGATGCAGGCTACAAAGTGTCACAGTTGCTTAAACAAAATTACACTGCATCAGGGTAGATGGTGTAACAATAAAAACAAGAATTACAGTGAAGTAGGAGAATACCTATGCTGTATCATCAGTATCGTTGCGCATGTTGCAATCGGGTGGTGGAATCATCAGAAAAAGAATGTGGTACTTGTGGTTCACACAATATTCGTAGTCCTTATGGTTTCTGGTTATTCTGTATTTTGGCATGCTTGGCAGCAGCCGTTGTGTTTAAAGTCGTGCATGTTTATTTGCAAGATCATCAAGAAGTGCCCGTGCAACAATCGGTGCTTGAGGTGATTCGTACGCAATAAGTGCTGCATCCAAGCTTAACGCTTATTTCGTCTATACAAGATTTCAAAAAATCCTGAATCATTAAATGGCTCAGGATTTTATTCAACTGTTTTTTCAATATTGAAGAGACTCACCATTTTATTCTTCAATATGGATGAGCAATTTAAAAAGATTAGCGACTTAAGAAGTCAGCTTGGTTGATTGCAGACAGTGCAGCATTCACCTTAAAAATCTTGCCACGAATATTCTTCACGCCAAAACTTTCTAAACGTGCAGTGTGCATTTTTAAATAGCGTTCAGCATTGGCCGCATGATCAAACAGATAGATTCCACCGGCTTCCTGTGTTTGACTGTTCTCAGTCCAAATTTTCCAAAGCATGCCAGTTTCTAGGTTAATGCTTTCTGCAAGTTCACGGTACGCTTGGCTCATGCTTTCGCCAAATGGGCCTTCAGAAGGGAAATCGACTTGAAGAATAACCGCCATAATAAACTCCTACATCATTATCTTAGATGAGTATTTAAAAAATCTCAGGAATGATTCACTATAACATATTCGTATTTTGTATATTGTGGTTTGACAGCTAAATTTTAGGCATAAAAAAGCCCACCGAAGTGAGCTTGATAAAACTGAAAAGTTTTACATTACAGACCTGCAGAGGCTTTTAATGCTTCAACTTTGTCGGTTTTTTCCCATGTAAATGCAGTGTCAGAACCTTGACGACCAAAGTGGCCATAAGCTGCAGTCTGTTTATACATTGGTTGTAACAGGTTCAACATGTTGGTAATGCCGTATGGACGTAAATCGAAGTGTTCACGTACTAAAGCAATAATCAACTCATCTGCCACTTTTGCAGTGTTGAAGGTGTTGATTGAAATTGACGTTGGCTCTGCAACACCAATAGCATAAGACACCTGAATTTCACATTTGTCTGCCAAGCCAGCTGCCACAATATTCTTTGCAACATAACGACCTGCGTAAGCAGCAGAACGGTCAACTTTAGATGGGTCTTTACCAGAGAATGCACCGCCACCATGACGTGCCATGCCGCCGTAAGTATCGACAATGATTTTGCGACCAGTTAAACCGCAGTCACCGACAGGGCCGCCAATCACAAACATACCTGTTGGGTTGATGTGGAATTTGGTGTCTGCATGGAACATTTCTGCAGGAATCACTTTTTTCACAATTTCTTCAATTACCGCTTCTTTAAGCTGAATTTGCGAAATTTCAGGATCGTGCTGAGTAGATAACACCACCGCGTCCAAACGTACAGGCACACCATTTTCATAAGCAAAAGTCACCTGACTTTTTGCATCTGGGCGTAACCACGGCAAAGCACCACTGCGACGTAATTCAGCTTGCTTTTCCATTAAGCGGTGTGCGTAAGAAATTGGGGCAGGCATTAATACATCAGTTTCACGGCTGGCGTAACCAAACATCAAACCTTGGTCACCTGCGCCTTGATCTTCAGGCTTTTGACGGTCTACACCTTGTGCAATTTCAGGTGATTGTTTACCAATCATGTTAATGACCGCACAAGTTGAACCATCAAAACCTAAGTCAGAATGATGGTAACCAATGCCATTTACGGTTTGACGAACAACGGCTTCAAAATCGACATTTGCAGTTGTTGTGATTTCACCTGCCAGTACAACCGCACCCGTTTTTACAAGCGTTTCACAAGCAACCCGCGCATAAGGGTCTTCTTTTAAGATTGCATCCAAAATGGCATCACTGATTTGGTCAGCCATTTTATCTGGATGGCCTTCGCTTACAGATTCCGAGGTAAATACAGCGTACTCGCGCATAAGTCCTATCACAGTTAAATTCAAAAGACGCAATATGTTACATCGAGTTAGACTTTAGGACTAGCGCATTACGACTAAATTGGCTGAATTTATTTCAATTCAATGACTTTTTATCGCATATCTTTAGCTAAAAAATAGATAAAGTATCGGTATGACTATATTGTGACTCAAAAATATTCATGTTGGCTAAAGTATGCTGTCATAATTTTAAACTAAGGAGCACCTTGTTTTTAAGTGGTGAATCATTTTTAAAAACAATATTGTAGATGGGTAATTTAAAGACTTTGAATTGACTTTATCTGCATCAAGCTGCATTTTCAAAAGCTGTTTTAAAATTTTGGACGATGGCTGTGATTCAATTTATTGTGTGAAAAGTGAATAAAATTCAAGATGTGTTAAAATCTGTCTATTATTTCTACAGAATACTGTTGTGTTTTAACTTGTTGCTATGCATTTGATTGGAGTTGCTGCAAGAGCGACATCACAATTCCATCCTGCGTCTATAAATTGAAATATCTATACTTTAGAATTTTGCCAAGAATAGAGCTTAACACGGCAATTAGCTATTTTCTTGTTGTTATAAACGTGAAAACGTCTTTGAATTTGCACGAAAAATACCCTGAATGGGAATTAATGCGGAAATATTGTTGCATAGGCTTTACCCCTCAGGCGTTTTTTTGAGAGAATAGCGGCTGTTTTGAATTCTATTCATCTTCTTCTATTTAACGATTTTTTGTGGACTCTGACCTATGACGACCCCGCTTAACGAACGTCGTATTGCAAACGCAATTCGTGTATTGGCAATGGATGCTGTGCAAAAAGCAAATTCAGGACATCCAGGTGCACCGATGGGGATGGCAGATATTGCCGATGTGGTGTGGCGTGAATTTTTGAATCACAACCCAACCAATCCACAATGGGCAAACCGCGACCGTTTTGTATTGTCTAATGGTCATGGTTCAATGTTGCAATATGCGTTGTTGCATTTAACAGGCTATGATCTTTCAATCGAAGATTTAAAAGCGTTCCGTCAGTTACACTCTAAAACACCTGGCCACCCAGAATTGGGTTATGCACCAGGGATTGAAACCACCACTGGTCCACTCGGTCAGGGGATTGCCAATGCTGTTGGTTTTGCTTTAGCAGAAAAAACACTGGCTGCACAATTTAATAAAGAAGATATTCAGGTTGTAGACCATTTCACTTACTGTTTCTTGGGTGATGGTTGCTTAATGGAAGGTGTTTCACACGAAGCATGTTCATTGGCAGGTACTTTAGGTTTAGGCAAGCTGGTTGTTTATTATGATGACAACGGCATTTCTATTGATGGTGAAGTAGAAGGCTGGTTCTCTGACGATACCGAACAACGTTTCTTATCTTACGGCTGGCAAGTCTTAAAAGTTGATGGTCACGATGCCGATGCAATTCGTGCTGCAACGGTTGAAGCAAAAGCTGAAACGCAAAAACCGACTATTATTATTTGTAAAACTGTTATTGGTTTAGGTTCGCCAAACAAACAAGGTAAAGAAGACTGTCACGGTGCGCCATTAGGCCATGATGAAATCGCTTTGACGCGTCAAGCATTAGGCTGGACAGATGAAGCATTTGTTATTCCTGAAGATGTATATGCCGCTTGGGATGCTAAAGCAAAAGGTGCAGAAGCAGAAGCTGCATGGAATACAACTTTTGATGCCTATGCAGCAAAATATCCAACGGAAGCTGCAGAACTTAAACGCCGTTTAAGCGGTGAACTACCTGCAGAATTCATCGCACAGGCAGATGCGTTTATTGCTGAAACCAATGCTAAAGCAGAAACGATTGCAACCCGTAAAGCCAGCCAAAATACTTTGCAGGCATTTGGTCCATTATTGCCTGAATTATTGGGTGGTTCTGCAGACTTGGCAGGTTCAAACTTAACCCTTTGGAAAGGTTGCCAAGGCGTTCAGGACAATGCAGCAGGGAACTACGTGCACTATGGCGTACGTGAGTTTGGTATGACTGCTATTGCAAACGGTGTAGCACTTCACGGTGGTTTTATTCCTTACGTTGCAACATTCTTAATGTTTATGGAATATGCGCGTAATGCTGTGCGTATGTCTGCATTAATGAAGCAACGTGTGATTCATGTGTATACCCATGACTCGATTGGTTTGGGTGAAGATGGTCCAACACACCAACCGATTGAACAAATTGCATCTTTACGTGGTACGCCAAACTTAAATACATGGCGTCCTGCAGATACCGTTGAAGCGGCTATTTCTTGGAAATCTGCATTAGTACGCAGCGAAGGTCCAACTGCTTTAATTTTCTCACGTCAAAACTTGCCATTCCAAACTCGTACTCAAGCGCAAATTGAGAACGTGGCAAAAGGTGGTTATGTCTTGGCTGAAGAAAAAGGTGAATTGAAAGCCATTATTATTGCAACAGGTTCAGAAGTGGGCTTGGCAATGGAAGCATACGCGCAGCTTGAAGGTGTACGTGTTGTGTCTATGCCGTGTGCAGAAGAATTTGTGAAGCAAGATGCAGCATATCGTGAAGCGGTATTGCCATCACATATTCGTGCACGTGTTGCGGTTGAAGCAGCGCATGTAGACTACTGGTGGAAGTTTGTCGGCTTAGACGGTAAAGTTATTGGTATGACAACTTATGGTGAATCTGCACCTGCAAAAGACTTGTATCAGTACTTTGGCATTACCACTGAAGCGGTTGTTGCTGCAGTAAAAGAATTAACAGCTTAATTTTTTAATCCAGTGTTTTTAAAGGCGTTCCTGCAAAGGGACGTCTTTTATTTTTGCATATTTGTTTGGTATTCGATGTGATGATCCAACAAATTTTGTCAGTGTAAGTCAGGTTTGTGAATAAACCTCTGTGTAATTGAGTGAGATGAGAAATGAGTTTGTACGAGCAAATTAATGATGAAGTCACTTTAATGGATGCGGGTGAGCAAAAGTGGATTGGACAAGATTTACCACTTGAAGCTATGGTGGCGGTAGAGTTGTTGTTACAGGATTTGGCTGAAGATCAGCAAATCAAAATTCGCCGTAAGAACCATGAAAAGCAATCAGGCTTAAAGCAGGTTGATCGTATTTTGATTGAGAAGCTTTAATCTATTGCGATGAATGCGGTGCATTAAATGGTGTATCGTCAAAAATAGCTTTATTCTATGCGTAGGGTAAAGCTTTTTTTATTGCTGAAAAATAGTTTATAAAATAGCCTAAGCATAATATGAATGATGCATAATCAATAAAATGATTCGATGCAAAAATAATCAGGCAATATCAAAGCATGCAGGCAACTATATTAGATCGTCAATTTAAGCACATCGACATTGTCGCGTTAAGTGAAATCCAATTTGAGCAATGGCAACCACTTTGGCAGGGTTATCAGCAATTTTATCAGGTGCAATTAAGTGATGAGGTTACGCAAAATACGTGGTCAAAACTAATTAATCCACACAGTACGCATATTTATGGTTTTGCTGCCGTATATCAAACTCAAGTTGTGGCAATTGTGCATGTAATTGAACATGACAGTTGTTGGACGCTTAAACCTTATGCCTATTTGCAAGATTTATATACCTTGCCTGAGTACAGAGGGATGGGAATTGCTCAGCAGCTTATTCAGCAGGTGAATCAAACAGCGCAACAGCGTGAATGTGATCGGGTATATTGGCTGACTCATGAAGATAATTTACAGGCACGGCAGTTGTATGATCGTGTCGCAAAAAGAACAGGTTTTATTCAATATCGCAGCCCTGCAACAGCGATGTAAAACGCGCATGCATATTTTTACAAATTTATCGTTTCAGTCATGCAACATACTGTTTTATCTTTAATCCTGTATTTGCAGCAAAAATCTATAAACTAAACCTCATTGAAACGTATCAACACTTTTAGAGATGAACAATATGAACATGAAATCAATTGCTTTAGGTTTGGCTATCGCGTCTGCAGCAACAATGACAATGGCTAAACCAGTGGCTTATCAAATTGACCCAACGCATACTGCTACTGTATTTACTTGGGATCACTTCGGTTTTTCTACGCCATCAGGTAACTTCTCAGACATTCAAGGTACTATCAACATTGATGAGAAAAAACCTGCTAACTCATCTGTGAATGTCACGATTCCATTAAGCAGCATCAACACCAACGTAAAAGCTTTAGATGAGCACTTAATGGCAGCAGATTGGTTTGATGCAGCAAAATATCCAACCATTACTTTTAAAAGTACCAAAGTTGAAACTCAAGACAAGAAAAACTTTAAAATCACAGGTGATTTAACAGTTAAAGGTGTAACTAAGCCAGTGGTACTTGACGCAGTATTGAACAAACAAGGTCCACACCCAATGACTCAGGCAGCGACTGTTGGTTTTAATGCAACAACATCATTCAACCGTTCTGCATTTGGTATCGCAAGCTATGTACCAAACGTGGGTGATAAAATTACTGTTAACATCACTACTGAAGCATCTGTAGCTGCAAAAAAATAAGCAGTTGTGATTTGATCAAAAAGCATCATTTTTTAAATGGTGCTTTTTTTATGTCCGTGATTTCATCTACATGACTTTGATGTTAGTAATTTTAGGTCTATGACTTGTAAATCTATGTAGATAAATGGCTTTTTCTGTTTTTCTTTTTGTCCATCTGTACATCCCAAATATAAAAAAATGCGAACCGAAGTTCGCATTTTCATTCATCATGTTGAGGTTAAAAGCTTAACTTAGAAGAAGCCTGCAGGTTTAGTTGAATAACTTACCAACAAGTTTTTGGTTTGTTGATAATGTTCTAACATCATCTTATGGTTTTCACGGCCAATACCTGACTTTTTATAACCACCGAAAGCTGCATGCGCAGGGTAAATGTGGTAACAGTTCGTCCAAACGCGACCCGCCTGAATAGCACGGCCTGCACGGTAAGAAGTGTGCGCAGAACGTGACCAAACACCTGCACCTAAACCGTAAATGGTGTCATTGGCAATTTTAATGGCTTCATCAAAGTCTTTAAATGTAGTCACAGAAAGCACTGGGCCGAAAATTTCTTCTTGGAAAATTTTCATGTCATTGGTGCCTTTGAAAATTGTCGGCTCAATATAGAAACCACTGCCAACTTCATGACGTTCACCGCCACCTGTTAAAACTTGCGCACCTTCGGCACGACCTGTCGCAATACAACCCAAGATTTTGTTTTGTTGTTCTTGCGATGCCTGCGCACCAATCATAGTTTCAGTATCAAGCGGGTGACCTGTTTTAATACGTTTAACACGTTCAATGGCTTTTTCAAGGAAACGGTCAGCAATACTTTCCTGTACGAGCGCACGTGATGGACAAGTACAAATTTCACCCTGATTCAGCGCAAACATAGCAAAGCCTTCGAGTGCTTTGTCTAAGTAGTCGTCATCTTGCGCCATAATATCTTCAAAGAAAATATTTGGAGATTTACCACCAAGCTCTAAAGTCACTGGAATGATGTTTTCAGTGGCGTATTGCATGATCAATTGACCGACCTGAGTCGAACCTGTGAATGCAATTTTGGCAATACGTGGATTGGTTGCCAATGGGCGACCAACTTCTACGCCGTAACCATTGACTACGTTTAGTACGCCTGCAGGCAATAGATCTTGAATGAGTTCGACTAAAACTAAAATGCTGGCAGGGGTTTGTTCTGCAGGTTTAAGTACAATACAGTTACCCGCAGCCAAAGCAGGTGCAAGTTTCCATGTTGCCATTAAAATAGGGAAGTTCCATGGAATAATTTGCCCTACAACGCCCAATGGCTCATGGAAATGATAGGCAATGGTATCTTCATCAATTTCAGAAATTCCGCCTTCTTGGGCACGAATACAGCCCGCAAAATAACGGAAATGGTCAATCGCCAAAGGAATGTCGGCAGCCAATGTTTCACGAACAGGCTTACCATTATCCCAAGTTTCGGCAACTGCCAATAACTCTAGATTTTGTTCTAAACGATCTGCAATTTTTAACAAAATGTTAGAACGGGTTGTTGGAGATGAGCTGTTCCATTGCGCTTTGGCTTTATGGGCTGCATCTAAAGCCAGTTCAATGTCTTCTGCCGATGAACGTGGGACTTTGGTAAATACTTTGCCATCTACAGGAGAGATATTTTCAAAATATTCACCTTTTACAGGGGCGACCCACTCGCCACCAATAAAGTTTTCGTATTGTGCTTTAAATTGAACTTTTGAACCGGGTTGATTGGGATCTACGTAACGCATAATTCTCTTCCTTTGATGGTTTTTTATAATCTGCCGTCATCTTTACCTTTTATCACAATCCTGTGTCTAAAATCAGGTTAAATTTACGGCTAAGGTATAAGGTACTTTAGTACGTTATTTGATTAGCATACCAATATAAGGTTGGAAAAAGGTTGGAAAGTTGCAGGTTTACAAGCAGCGAACAAATCCTTACAAAAGTAAGCAGTACAATGGATGTAATGCCCACAGGATTGTGAGAATCAGTCATGATGAAAAAACAAGATCTATTGGAAAAAAAACTGCATATTGAACGGTTTAGACAAAGCAGTAGTTTATCGCCGCTGCATGCGCAGCAAATTCAGCAGAGTATTTTAAATTCTTGGCAACGCTCTGAAATTGCAGAAATTCCTGTAGATCGGCAGGCTGCTCCGTTAAATTCCAGTTTATCGCATCCGCAAGGCGGTTCGGCTTTACAGAGAGCTGTGCAAAATTGCGCAGAAGATTTAAAACATATCGCGCAGCAGTCCGACATGGTGGCAGCCGTGGGCGATGTGGGCAGTACGATTATTTGGACGGCAGCGAGCGCTCAAATGCGTAATGTGGCGGAACGAGTACATTTTGTAGAGGGTGGACAGTGGCGTGAAGAGTTGGTGGGTACGAATGCTTTGGCTTTGTCACTCAAAACTCAGCAAGCCAGTTGTGTGTTTTCCAGTGAACATTATATGTCATCGTTACATGACTGGGTTTGTTATGCCGCACCAATTTTAGACCCACATTCCAAACAAGTGTTGGGCGTGATTGATTTATCGACCACTTGGAAAAATCATAACAGTTTGGGTTTGTTGGCAGCAGAGCGCTGTGCTTCTTTAATTCAAAATGCGTTGCTGGAACAGCAAAAACAGCAGCTTTATATTCGCGCGTTTCGTGTGCCACAGGTGTTATTTAATGGCAAAGTGGTGGTGATGACACCGCGTCAAATTGAAATATTGGTGATTTTGGCACTTTGCCCACAAGGCATGAGTTTAGACACTTTACACCAAGCACTATATGGTGAGCGTAAAGTTAGTATGGGGACGCTAAAAGCTGAAATGTCACAATTACGTGATATTCTAGGCGGGATGCTTGGTTCGCGTCCTTACCGAGTTTTGGCGCATATTGAAGCCGATTTTTTACAAGCTGAGCAGGCTTTAGATGCAGGTTATGTGCAGTCTGCCTTGCAAACGTGTGCAGGGGTATTTTTGGCGAAAACTGAAAGTCCATTTTTATGCGCATGGCGAGATTGTTTAGAATCACGCCTGAGTGATGCCATTTTTAATGCACAAGATACCGATGTATTACTAAAACATTTGGCACGCAGCCCTGAAGCGATTGACGCAGTGGAGCGTTTAATTGAATTGATGCCAAAGGGGCATCCTGCACATCAAATTTTATTAAAATACACAGCTTAAGGGATGCATCAAGTCATTTAGCCGTTAATTCACTTCCTTTAGTTCTAGTTTTTAGTTTTATAGCCCCTTGCGGTTTAACCAGTCAAACAAGGACTGATACACTTCCGCACGGACTTCTGGCGCAGAAAGCACCAAATCATGCACGCCATCTTCAATTTGGCAAAGCTGAATATCACCATGCATGTGATGCCCATATTTTTGCATATCCGCAACATCTAAAATTACGTCAGTACGTTGCGCAATCTCATTCCATTGGCGTGGATAACTACTTTGACTCGCATGCATAATTAAGGTTGGTACACCCAAATGCACACTGGCATGAATTTCTTTTTGTGCTTCATGAATTGCACGTACAAAACTTAATCGCACTTTAGGATAGCGCGGTTTCTTCCATTCCAAATTAAATAACCATTCACCATGATATTGCTTGTGTAGACTTGGTACATAAAATGGATTGAGGCGGCTTGGAAATTTCATTTCTGGCAGCAATTTGCCCAATTGGCTTAAGCGCGGAATACCGACTTTTTTCTCAATTTCGCTCATATTGAAATCATAAAAAGGGCTGTTACACCATAAACCACGAATCAGTGGATGATTGGGATGATGTGCCACATATAACGTGGTGATTAATCCACCTGTTGAATGTCCTGCCAAAATTACTGAGTCATGTTCTTCTGTGGCAATTTGCTCAAGTGCAGCGGAAATTTCTGCATCATATTCAGACAAGCTGCGCACATTGTACCAATTTTGATGTGACAAATGCGAACGCCCATATTTACGTAAATCTAGGGCATAAAAGTCATAACCATGCTGATTAAACTGGTCTGCCATTTCTGTTTGAAAAAAATAGTCAATAAAACCATGAATATAAAGTACGGCTTTACGGGTTTCCTGTTCGGCTTTTTTGCGTACCAAGGTAGCAATCACTTTGCCTTCATAATCCGAAGGAAAATCCAGCGTCATTTGTTGGTAATCGGCACCCAAAATATCGGGTTGATAGCTTGGTGTTGTTTTTTGTTTTTTACTTAACAGCATAAGGTGTTCGTCATCCATTTTATTTTGACTATATCCTTGATGAGCTGTGCGCATTTGTCAAATTGAATTATGCAAACCCTCTGCATCTAAATCGCTTTAGTTTTATGCTGCGAGTTCATTTTGTTCTGAACAGCAAAAAAAGCAGAACGCATCTGAGATGGTTCTGCCAAAGGGAAGGATAAAAATAAAACAGCAACAGAGGAAAATTGAAAAAAGGATGGGAAATGCTGAGCAAATCGTGATTCACTCAGCAGGAGATTCAAATTACATCGCGGCTTTAAAAATTTCGACCACTTGTGCATGATTGGCTTTACGTGGGTTGGTGAGCATGCAGGCATCTTTTTGTGCATTTTCAGCCATAATCGCCAAGTCATCTTCTTTAACGCCTAACTCTGCTAAACCTGTTGGAATACCAATTGAGCTAGATAATTCACGAATTGCATCAATTGCGGCATAGGCGGCTTCTGTGGTAGTTAATCCATCAGTATTTACCCCCATCAGTTCTGCAATATCTGCATAACGCTCAGGGCAGGCAATCAGGTTAAACTCGCAAACATGCGGCAATAAAATTGCATTACATACGCCGTGCGGCAAGTTGTAGAAACCACCGAGTTGATGCGCCATGGCATGCACATAGCCTAATGAGGCATTGTTGAATGCCATACCTGCCAAATATTGCGCATAGCTCATGGCATCACGTGCTTCAATATTTTCACCATTTGCCACAGCAGGGCTGAGCCACTGGCTAATCATACGAATAGCTTTTTCCGCACAGGCATCGGTAATAGGATTGGCTGCAGTTGAAACGTAGGCTTCTACAGCGTGAGTTAAAGCATCCATGCCTGTTGCTGCGGTTAAACCTGCAGGTTTGGCAATCATGAGTTTTGGATCATCAATGGCGATGAGTGGTGTGCAGCGCCAATCGACAATTGCCATTTTAACGTGCGTGTCAGTGTTGGTAATGATACAGAAACGGGTCATTTCCGATGCTGTACCTGCTGTGGTGTTAATGGCAATTAGCGGGGTCATTGGCACGGTACTTTTATCAATGCCTTCATAATCACGAATATGCCCACCACCTGCGGTAACTAAGCCAATGCCTTTGGCGCAGTCATGTGAAGAACCACCACCTAAAGACACAATAAAGTCGCATTGATTGGCATTGTAGGCATCGACACCTTTATGTACGTTAATGTCGGTTGGATTTGGCTCTGCACCTGCAAAGATATGACTGGCAACGCCTGCTTCGGTGAGATAGCCTGCAATGGTATCGGCTACGCCAAATTTAAACAGTCCTTCATCTGTCACAATCAGGGCTTTTTTAGCGCCTAAATTTTGTGCTCTTACGCCAATTTCTTTGGCACAACCAGGGCCGAAGAGAGACACACAAGGAATATAAAAACCGTTGGTTTGATCTGCAATATTTTTAAAAGCCATGCTCAGATTCCTTCTTGCATTGGGTATTGGAATAATGTGTTGTTATCGCGGTGTTGAACCGTGATTTGAGTATACAATTTATACAATGCTTTGTGGTGAAATCCTACCTACCAAACACCAACCCTATTTTCTGTGTAAATAATGCAAACTAATCAATTGAAATTTATTTGTTTTTTAATGGGTTTTTATTTTTTCTGAAGTTGTGCGCAGGCTATAGGCAAGGGCTTAAATCTTGTTTATAGTGTTTTTGTATCTCTAATTTTAAGGTGTAGATACCGTTCACATAAATTTCAGGTGTAATTCAATTAATAAGTGGCTTAAGCTCGATTGAAGAATTGTCCACTTTTTGCAGATGGAAATAAAAAACAAAAAATAGGGATGTATCACGTGATGGGTCTAGTCGGTGCAATCAAATAAAAATAAGATGACACTTAGATAGACCGCACTTAAGCATGAGGAGCGTATATGCAGCCAATTTGCCAGCATAGCCAGTTGCATGCCGTTGCACAGCAATTGGTTCGTATTTCCAGTGTGGCCGCAGAAATCTATCAAGATCAAATGGATTTGGTTGGACATTTTACAGCACAAAATTTGTTTCGGATCGATCCTTTGCAGCATCGGGTCGAATTGCTGAATGGTCTGTTTAGTCTTGAATTTTATCCGCCAAAATCGCATACAAATTTAATAGAAACTCACTTTGAATTTGCGGGGAAACAGCAAGAAGCATTTGAAGATTTTTTCTTACATGATCTGCATTTTTTGACTGGGGATTTAAAACCGCAGCATTCTTTATTTTTGCGTAATCAGGCGCAGCAATTGCGACAATTGATTCTGCAGCAAGTTTACCTGTGGGTAGATGGTGCAGCACGGGTTAAGCAATTGTTATTGCATTTAGATGCAATGCAGGCACAAATTTTAGATCAGGCATTAATGCAGGCAGACGATCAGTATCAACCAGTATTGACCAAATTTGTGCAGCAAGGGCAGCACATTCCTGAAGATGTTTTAACTAACTTATCGATGCTGTGTGCTTTGGAATTTGTAGAGGGTGAAACCTTTTTGCCAGTGCAAGCACTGATGCAAAGTTATGATGATTTTTGTTTTAGTGCGGCAGAATTTCTGCCTAAAGCCATGCATCGTATTTTAAGTATTTCATTTCCTGAGCGATTTAATTTACAGGATTTAATCGATCATCAGGATGATATTCGGTTGTTGTATCGACATGCCGAAGAACATGGGCGTTTATTGGGTTTTGCGCGTTTAATGCACCGTGAAGTGTGGCAGCGTTCCGATGCTTTGGCGAAACCGCATTTTTTAAAATCTTGTCCTTTAATTTGGCAAAAGAAAGTCGCCAAACTGCCGTTATTTGATTATCCGCGTGCGGTGAATTGGCTGTTTAAACAGTCTGCACAAGTGTTGGATTGGCTTAGTTTAAATATTCATCATACCAGTGTGCGGGTGGCAGTGACTGCGCTCAGTTTTGTCGATTGTAGTCAGGCACATCCACGGATTATTTTGGCAACTTTGCAATATTTTCAATATTCAGCCGCACGTATGTTCATTCAAAGCTGTAATGTATATGCGACACAGCAAGCGTGGTTCGCACATGCGCATAATGTCAGTTTAATGCCGCATGGCGAAAAACAATCGTTGGATGATCCGCGGGTTGCCATTAGTCCTTCTATTTTGTATTTGGATGAGTGGATGACTTTGCTGAAAACCGTGGCACAACATGATGAGCATTTGGTCAAGCATGTATTTCGGCGTTTAAGTCGTGTCATGCAAAGCTATATGTTGTATTTACAGCAAATCACTCAAGATTTACCGACAGCTTTGTTGGACTATATTCAGTCAGAAAGTCAGCAGCAACGTGATTTTTATACGGTATTGCAGCGTTATCAGATTCAGCCTGATGATTTTCGGCAGCGTTTTTATTTACGTGCACACAATACACGTGTTTCGGTATTTGACAGTTATGTGCGCGACTATTTACTGGAATATTTCGTAGCGCATACACATATTCCAAAAAGTTTGAGTTGGTTGGGGTTGTTTCATCAAGCGGTACATTGGCATCAACAAGTGTATAAAGCAGAGCTATTTGCCAAACTGAAAAAAGAAATTCCGTGTAGCACATGGCAGGCGAAAAGCCCGCAGCAAATATTGTACTTTTCAGGTTGGTGTTTTGAAGAACTGACCGATTTAGACCGTATTATTGAAGAATCGAAAAACTTTAAACACTGTTTGGCACTGAGCTATGCCAAAGCCATGAGTGAAGGACAATATGTGGCGTTTCACATGGCATCACCACATTATGTGCAGCAATTGACCTTGGGCTGTCACTTTAGGAATGGGCAACTTGTGTTTGATCAATTGGAATATCCTAATAATCAAAAAGCAGAACAATTGTTGGTTACCATCGCAGCGCAGTTTATTGCATGGCTGAATCCACAATTACCATCAAAGTCATAAGTTACAAGTCATAAGACAACTGTTGTCGTATTCACGGACTTGAGCCTTAACTTTTGGCTCAAAACTCGTTAGGCTATAGCCGTTCAATCATGGTATAGGTCTTATGAAACAGGAAACTGCACTTAAACTTTTAAAAGCAGGCGAAAATGTCTTTTTAACAGGCTCGGCTGGTGCGGGTAAAACCTATACCCTGAATCAATACATCAATTATTTAAAAGCGCGCAAAGTGCCAGTGGCAATTACGGCATCTACAGGCATTGCTGCAACGCACATGAATGGCATGACCATTCATACATGGGCAGGCATTGGTATTAAAGATTTTTTATCCGATGCTGACCTGAAAAATATGAAAGAGCGCAAATATCTCAAAGAACATTTAGAAAATGCGCAAGTGCTGATTATTGATGAAATTTCGATGTTGCATGCCAAACAACTGAATTTGGTCAATCAAGTTTTAAAATATTTTAAAGACAGTGATGACGCTTTTGGCGGCATTCAAGTGATTGTCGCAGGAGATTTTTTCCAGTTACCGCCTGTAGGAAAAAACGATGAGCGCAATCGTGACAAGTTCTGTTTTATGTCAGAGACGTGGGTCGAAGCTAAATTTCGAGTCTGTTATTTAACTGAGCAGCACCGTCAGGGCGACGATTATTTAAATGACATTCTCAATGCAATTCGTGCACAAAGTATTGATTATCAACATATTCAGGCTTTGGAGCACACCCGCCATCAAGATATTGGCGACACTTTCACGCGTTTATATACGCACAATATGGATGTGGACAATATCAACTTTAAGCATTTGAATGAAATTGAAACTGAGAGCAAGCAGTTTGATGCCGTGTGTGATGGCAATGAAAAGTTGATTGAAACGCTGAAATCATCCGTACGTGCGCCTGAAATTTTAAATCTAAAAAAACATGCCAAAGTGATGTTTGTTAAAAACAACTTCGATATGGGCTATATCAACGGCAGTTTGGGCGAAGTGATTGGCTTTGAAGAAGATGACGATCACGGTATTTTGCCTAAAGTAAAATTGACCGATGGCACAGTATTGTTGGTCGAGCCTGAAACTTGGTCGGTGGATAATGATGCAGGCAAAACCATTGCCAGTTTCCAGCAAATTCCGCTGCGTTTGGCATGGGCAATTACCATCCACAAATCACAAGGTATGACCTTAGAAGCGGCAGAAATCAATCTTAGCCATACTTTTGAAAAAGGGCAGGGTTATGTGGCGTTGTCACGATTAAAATCGTTAAGCGGTTTGCGTTTATTGGGATTTAATAGCCAAGCTTTGGAACTCGACAGTTTAGCGATTAAGGCTGACCGCCGTTTTCAGGAATTGTCTGAAGAAGCTGAAACGCACTATGAGCTGATGGATTTAACACCACAACATAATGCATTTATTCGTCACTGTGGTGGCACGTTGAACGAAACCGAAATTTTGCGCAATGAAAAGAAAATTGCCAAAGGTGGAAAAACCAATTATGCGACTGCCACGTTAGATGAAACCCGCGCTTTATTTGAAGAAGGTTATGATATTCAGGATATTGCAGTAGAGCGAGGTTTAACTCCTGCAACTATTATCAACCATTTGGCACGTTTGCAAAAAGAACAAAATCTGGATATTTCAGTGGCACATCCAGGTGAAGAAGTGGTGGAAGAGGTCCGTAAAATTTATAAGCGATTAATGAAGCGTCAAAATGCAGAGCACTTCAGCGATGATGGCGCAATTAAACTGCGCCCGATTGTTGAAGCGACTAGTCCACGCATGGGCTATGATCAGGTGCGTTTAGCATTGCTGTTTATTCAGTAGTTTAGTCATTTGGATAATGATGACTTATACTGCAATTCTGCATTAAAAATGCCCGCTTAACGTCACATAAAATACTATCGTTTTGAGAAAAACTTCGGTTAAACTGCCATCACTGTAAGCTTTAAAATATAATATTCGGTATGGCATTTACACCGTGGTACACATTTCGAAAATTTGTCTATAACAACTTACACGACGATGACTATGAAACATGGTTTAGTCGTTGCATTAACTATTTTTTAATTTTACTGATTTTAAGCAATGCCAGTGCGGTTATTTTAGAGTCGGTGAATGATGTCTATCTTGCCTATCAGGTATTTTTTGACCATTTTGAAAACTTTTCCATCGCAGTGTTTACGCTTGAATATTTGCTGCGGATTTGGAGTATTGCCGAAAAAGACCCGTTTATTTCGCCGTGGAAACAGCGTGTAAAATGGCTTACCAGCGGTGGGGCAATTATAGATTTGTTGGCGATTCTACCTGCTTATATTAACTTCTTTGTGCATCTAGATTTACGGTTCCTAAGAATTTTACGTTTACTGCGTTTGTTAAAACTGACACGTTACTTTGTATCATTGCAAATTTTATTAAGAGTGATCGAACGGGAAAAAGGATCATTTCAGGCAGTCATTTTTATTCTCTCTATTATGATTGTGATGTCTGCCGCAGGTGTGTATGTGGTGGAAAGCAAGGCACAGCCTGAAGCCTTTAGCTCAATTCCCGCTTCGATGTGGTGGGCAGTGGTGACTTTAACCACAGTCGGTTATGGCGATGTCACACCAATTACCCCTTGGGGCAGAATTTTAGGTGCGTTAATTACGGTATTGGGTGTCGGCTTGGCAGCATTGCCTGCAGGTATTTTAGCCACAGGTTTAGCCAACGAACTTGAACAACGTAAGCAGCATTTAGGGGTGAAATTTAGAGAGCTATTGCAAAATAGTGAGATTGATCTGTTAAATGATCAAGAAAAAATTGAAGATTTACGCAAACAAGTCGGTTTAACCACTGAGCAAACCCAAGATATTTTATTGCAGTTAATTCGTGAGCGTCGTGAAGAAGAGCTGCGTTTAGAACAGGAGCCTTATAAATACTGCCCACATTGTGGAGAGAAGTTGTCGGAGTAAGCGAGGCTTGGGTTAAGAATTTCAATTCTAGTTTGGCTCTGCACGTTGGGAGCCTAAAACATGCTTGCTGAAAGCCATATTATTCTTATGGAATTGTATTGATTTCGTAGTAAATATCATCGAATAAAAACTAAGATGAAGAAAACTCATTATTTACATGCTAAGATTAAATTAATTCATTATTAAATTGAATCATGTTTGGCTTTGTTTCTTATTTTGCAAAATAAAAATGCGACCTAGGTCTAAACATGCAGTCAATAACTTGAAAAACTAGGAACAAGCAATGCTTGAAATTCGCCACTTAAAAACGCTATCAGCCCTGCGTGAACATGGTTCTTTGGTTGCTGCCGCCAATGATTTATGTCTGACGCCATCTGCCATTTCTCATCAACTCAAAGAACTAGATCATTGGTATGGCGTAGAAGTGGTGAACCGCCGTAGTCGTCCTGTGACATTTTCCAATGTTGGGCAGCGTTTATTGAAACTGGCGGATGATGTCTTGCCACAAATTCAAATTGCCCAAACCGATATTACCCGCATTGTGCATGGGCAAACGGGGCGGATTATTTTTTCTTCGGAATGTCACAGTTGTTTTGACTGGTTGATGCCGCTGCTGAATCAATATCGTCAGCAATACCCTGATGTAGATTTAGATTTTGCTTCAGGTTTTGAAGCCAATCCGCATGAATTATTGCAAAACGCAGAATTTGACCTATTGATTACTGCAGACCCGATTGCCTTAAAAGGTATCGAATATTTTCCAATTTTTGAATATGAATCGCGTTTGGTGTTGTCAAATACTCATCCTTTAGTACGTGCCGAGCGCATTACCGTACAGGAGTTGGCAGAAGAAACCCTGATTACCTATCCTGTCGATAAACACCGTTTAGATATTATGTCTAAGCTATTCATTCCAGCCAATATTCAGCCAAAAGCTATTCGTACTACAGATTTAACCCAAATGTTGATTCAACTGGTGGCGAGTGGGCGAGGGATTGGCGCATTGCCAGATTGGGTGGTGAATGAATATGAGCAAAAAGGCTGGGTAACTTCACGTCGTTTAGACTGCGTTGCTGCGGGAGGATTACGCCGTACCTTGTATGCGGGTTATCGTAGCGAAGAAAAAGAAAAGAGCTATTTTGAAGGCTTTTTGAAGCAATTAGAGAAATTTTCCCAAAAACGCACGCAGTATTATTCGAGTTAAAAATTGCACAATCAGCATTTTAAAGAGGATGCTGATTAATTGCTAAAAACACTAAGCTCATCTAAATCTCCACTAAAAACAGTGAGATGTTCTTGCTAAGCTTGCCTTGCGAAAATTAAGGGAGAGCGCTGTGAGTTCGGTACGTTGGCTGACCAAGGATTTATGGATTGTTGCTGCGGGTTTTATGGCAGCAATGCATATTGGCAAGTTGCCACCGACTGTGCCTATCCTTCAAGCTGAACTCGGAATTAGTCTGGTTCAGGCAGGCTTTTTGCTGTCTTTAGTACAAGCTGCAGGCATGACTTTGGCGTTGTTGCTAGGCAGTTATACCGCAAAAATTGGCTTAAAACGCTGTGTACTTTTGGGTTTGTCTTTATTGGCAGGTGCAAGTTTTGTCGGTGGTTTTGTACATAGCTTTTCCGCACTATTAAGTCTGCGTGTAATTGAAGGTTTTGGCTTTTTACTGATTACACTCAGCGGCCCTGCATTTATTCGTCAACTGGTTGCAGTGGAGCAGTTGCCTGCCAAAATGGGGCTGTGGAGTGCCTATATGGGCGGCGGGATGGGTATTGGTTTACTAAGTACGCCGTTTTTACTGACCATCTTGGATTGGCAAGGCGTGTGGATGTGTTTTGGATTGTTATCCTTTGCGCTCGCAATCATCATTTATAAAGCCGTACCGAGTGTGCAGATCAGCACGCAAGCCATTGCCATCTTTGAACTGATTAAAAGCACTTTGAGCCATCCACCCGCATGGATATTGGCTTTGGTTTTTGGTGTTTATGCAGGGCAGTGGTTCAGTTTGGTGGGTTTTTTGCCGACCATTTATCAGCAATATCAAATATCTTTACAAACCGCAGGTGTGCTCACAGCTATGGTTGCAATGGCAAATGCGGTGGGTACGTTTGTATGTGGGTTGTTATTACAGCGTGGGCTGAGAGCGCAAGTGTTGATGCAAATGGGTTTTGCGGTATTGATGCTATGCGCACTGAGTTTTTATATTTTGCGTGATGTTTTACCATTCATTGTGCAGTTTTTATTGGTCATCCATTTCTCTTTATTTGGTGGTTTAGTCGCAGCTGTGGTATTTGCGCAAGTACTTAATTTTGCACCACAACCGATTGCGATTAGTACCACCGTAGGTTTGGTGTTGCAGTGCTCGGCAATTTCACAATTTTTATTGCCGCCTGTGGTCGCAGCTATCGTATCTGCCACAGGAACATGGCTTTGGGTTGGTATTTTAATGGCCGTTTTATCTGCAATGGGAATGATATTAACATCTATCTTGTTTCGCAAAGTGGCTTAGATTTGGATGGTTTTTATTGAAATTGGTTGATACAAGACGATGAATTCAAGCAAAACCATCTAAACCAAGCGTCCCTAAATCTATGTTAAGAATAGCCAATAAACAAGGTGAGAATTCCTGCTGCAATCAATGGTCCCACAGGCACGCCACGTAGCACAGCAACACCTGCGACTGTACCAATCAATAAGCCTGCGACCACATCAGGCTGATTGGTCATGAGCTTGACACCACGCCCGCCTAACCATGCCACAAAAACACCAATTGCAATCGCAAGTAAAGATTTCCAACTCAGGAAAGATTTTAGAATTGCTTCGCCTGGAAGTTTGCCACTGGCAATAGGTGTCAGTACGCCAATGGTGAGAATGATAATGCCCAGATTTAAGCCATGCTGCTGCAATAGTGGGAAAAATTCACTTAGCGGCGTAATTCTAAAAACAATCAGTACTGCTGAGGCAATGGTCACAGCCGTATTTTGGCTAAAAATACCGCATGCGAGTAGAACGATCAGCACCATCAGGTTAAGGTCTAATTGAGAGAGCATGGTGATCCATAAAAGGGGAAATAAATTGGAAAAGTGCAGTTATTGTAACTGTTTTGAACTACAAGCGGGCAAGGTACGCAATGTGTTCAGAATTTACGGTGTATTTGGTTTAGAATAGCAGCAAATATATTTATACTTTTTATCATTAGGTCGCTCATCATGTTGTTGGAAAAAATGTTGCAATCACAAGGCTTTGGATCACGTAAACATTGCCAACAACTCATTAAAAATGGTGCAGTCACCATTATGGGCGAAACCCAGACCAATCCTAAATTCGCGATAAAAATTGCGCCTGAAACGGTTTTGCAATTTTCGGTGTATGGGCAAAATTATCAATATCGTGAAAAGGTCTATATCGCCTTACATAAACCACAAGGCTATGAGTGTTCGCATCAGGCGACCCATCATTTTAGTGTGTTTGACTTGTTTGATGATGTATTGCTGAATCGTGGTTTGCAGTGTGTTGGACGCTTAGATCAGGACACCACAGGGCTGTTATTGCTGACGGATGATGGACAGTTTTTACAAGCATTGACCCATCCTAAAAAGCATGTGGCAAAAGTGTATGCTATGCACACCGCAGACCCGATTAATGCAACACAAATCCAGCAACTTGAGCAGGGTGTCGCATTGCGCAATGAATCAGGGACATTTGCTGCAACAGAGGTACAACAGCTTGCTGAACATGAATTGCAGATGACCATTCATCAAGGTGTTTATCACCAAGTTAAACGTATGCTGGCAGCAGTGGGCAATAAAGTAGAACAATTACATCGTCAGCAAGTTGGTGCATTAAACTTGACTGATTTGGCTTTAGATGTGGGTGAATGGATGTATTTAAGCCCTGAACAAGTCGAATTGGCAAAAAACCGTATGGAATAAATGAGGTTCTGCTGAACTTTCATCAATAGCTTATGATCAATGGCTTACGTCAGATTAAATTTAAACCCTTTGCCTAAAGCCGTAATCGTCAGATCAGGTGACTATTTTAAAAAGCAGTGATAAGTCTGGAATTCATCATCTTTGACAAAGCCCATCTTTTCATACAATTGGTGGGATTGGTAATTACTTTTTTGTGTTTCAAGGCTAATCCGTAGCGCATTTTCATGTCGTGCAAATAAAATTGCAGTATCAATGAGCTGTTTGGCCGAACCTTGTCGTCTAAAAACAGGGGTAACATAAACGTCATCTAAAATATAGTAGGTCGAGCAGGCAACCGAAGAAAAGCCTAAATAAAGTAATACAAATCCAGTGATTTTTTGATCTTTGATATGAATGAAAATCACACTTTCCTGATTTTCAAAACGCTGTTTTAAGAATGCTGCTGAAAGGCTTAAATTCGAGGATGCACCATAAAACTGACGATACTCATCGAACAATACAGCAAGCTGGTCTAAGTCTTCTAAAGTGGCACGTCTTACAATCATTACGATACTCCATGCTTTTTTATTGTCCTTGCATGAAGCATAGCTAAGTTTTTAAAGTAAATTTTTAAAGAATTGTTTAAAAATGCAACACTGTTAATTTTTGTCAGTTTCACCCAAAATTGCATTGAGTTCATCAAACAAGTCTAGATGTTCATCATCCAGTTCAAAATCTTCAACACTATTATTGCCAGTTACAGATGCTTCATTGCTTGGGGTTGCATCCACTAGCGTTGCTTTTTGCTCTTGTTTTAATTTGCGTAACTTAATCAATTGTTCCAGATTAATATTCTGATTTTCAATTGAAAAGGGAATTGATTTAGTCAGCACGACTTGCTTAAAAAACAAACGTACCGCTTGCGCAGGCGTAATCCCCAACTGTTTAAACACAGCAAAGGCTTGTTTTTTCTCTTGAGAGTCCAAGCGTACTTGATAAACTTCAGTTTTTCTCATAATTTTTAATAGAAGGAAATAGATTTAAATTTTAGCAATATTGTAAACAATTCATTTGTAATTTCAATATGACTACAACGAAAATCCACTATTTTGTAATGACAAACATATTACAATGTCAATTCTTGCTGTGCGCTAAAGTGGAATTTTTGCTGGCTAATCGGGTCAAAAAAACTTAAATGCTTGGCAAGCAATTGTAGCGGTGCAGAAAAATCATCTGCTTGTTTGTGCTGTAAAATGGGATAAAACGGGTCGTTCTTAATCGCAATACCTAAGCTATTTAAATGCACACGCAGTTGGTGCTGCTTGCCTGTTGTAGGCTTTAATTCATATTTTGCCCATGTTTGATTATGTTCAAGCAAACGAATTTCTGTTTCGCTGTTAGGTGTGCCTGCCACGACGTGCATCAAATAAAAAGGTTCACCTTTTTCCATGCGTAATTGCACAGTACATGGTAGTGACAAATTAGCTTGATAAGGCGCAATGGCATGGTAGGTTTTTTGCACCTGACGTTCTGCAAATAATTGCTGATACACCGCCCGAGTTTCTGGTTGTTTGGAAAACAGCACCACACCCGCAGTTTCGCGGTCTAAACGATGAATAGGTGTGAGCTGCTCATTCTGTGTTTGTTTTTTTAAGCGTACTAATAGGGTTTCTTGTACATATTGCCCTGTAGGACTCATGGTCAAAAAATGTGGTTTATCTACAACCAATAAGTGTTCATTTTCAAATAAAATTTGATGTTGAAAAGGCACGGCAACTTCATGCGCTAAAAAACGATAATAAAAAATATCCTGATGTGCGCTATAAGGTGTATCTAAATCTAAACGCTTGCCTTCGGCATCATAAACCAGACCTTCCTCAAAGCGTTGCAGCCATTCCTGTGCAGAAATATGGGCAAACTGGATACATAAATAACGAAAAATTGATTCAGGCTGTGTGCTTAATTTGGGTAAATGCAATTTGCTGGCGCTCACACCATCTAGCATGGGTGGAACAAAGGTGTTGGGATGAGTCGACTTCATCTGCAAATTGCTCATATTCAGGTGGGAGAGTTTCTTTTTCATCATATTGAAAATAGCCTAAGCAGTTTGGGTGCTAAGCTTAACAATATTGATTCATTGCCTTGTCTAAACTTGTTATAAATTGTCCACATTTACACAGTTTTATCCATCAGTACATAGGCTTTAAAGCAGTGCGATGCTATCATAATTGGTCTTTTGAATCATGTCGTGAGCGTTATGCAGTATTCATTTAATTTGGCTTTAAATAATGAGCAAGATACCCAAAATCTGGCGCAGGTTTTGGCAACGCATTTTCGGTCGGGTGTGATTTATTTAATTGGTGATTTAGGCGCAGGAAAAACCACTTTATCGCGTTATTTTCTACAGCATTTGGGGCATCAGGGCGCGGTTAAAAGCCCGACTTACACCTTGGTGGAACCTTATCAAATACAAGGACAAGATATTTTTCATTTTGATTTATATCGTTTAAATGATCCTTATGAATTAGAGCTGATGGGCATTCGTGATTATTTAGAAACCCCAAATGCCTTGTTTTTATTTGAATGGCCATCAAAAGGTGGCGATGAAATTCCGCCCGCAGACCTGATCATTGAAATTAAAAAATCGGAAGATGAATTAAGCCGTACTGCAACGCTAAGTTCGTCTTCGGTTGCATTACAACAAGCTTTGGAGCAACAATTTAATCATGCCTAATGATGTGTTAAATCTACGTCGGATCCACACGCTTGAACCTGCCTTAGCCAACCAAATTGCTGCGGGTGAGGTAATTGAGCGTCCTGCCTCTGTGGTCAAAGAGTTACTAGAAAACTCCATTGATGCAGGTGCAACCGAGCTGATTATTCGTGTGGCACAAGGCGGCAGTACACTCATTGAAATTATTGATAATGGTCGTGGCATTCATGCCGAAGACTTGCCTTTGGCGGTGACTCGTCACGCGACCAGTAAAATTCAAACGGCCGATGATTTACATGCCATTGTCAGTTTAGGCTTTCGTGGAGAAGCACTGGCATCAATTGCAGCAGTATCGCGTTTGACTTTGGTCAGCAGCCAAACTGAAGATGGTGTTGGTTATCAGGTTGAAGTCAATGGCACTGCCTTTGACCATCAAGATATTCAGGCCGTTGCTGCACAAAAAGGCACACATATTCGGGTGCAGGATTTATTTTTTAATGTCCCTGCACGGCGGAAATTCCTAAAAAAAGCGGGCACAGAATTTGGGCATATTGAAGAAATTGTACGCCGTTTGGCGCTCACGCATTTCGATATTCGTTTTGTTTTAGAACACAACGACAGCATCAAACTGAATTTACCCATTGCAGACAGTGGAGAGTTGCGTTTTCAGCGCGTGCAGCAACTTTTAGGGCGTAACTTTGTTGAAAATGCTTATTGGATAGATGCTGACAGTGTCACCATGCACTTATCAGGTTGGTTGGGGCATCCTTCCGATGCACGTTCACAAGCCGATCTGCAATATGTGTATGTGAATGGACGTATTGTAAAAGACAAGACCATCTCCCATGCTTTGCGTATGGCATACGAAGGTATTTTGCATGGACATCAACATGCTGCATATTTGCTATTTTTAGAAGTAGAACCTGAAAATATTGATGTCAATGTGCATCCGACCAAGCATGAAATTCGCTTTTTAAATCAGCGAGAAGTTCATGAGTTTGTAAGACATTACGCCAAAGAAACCTTAGCTCAATTTCAAACTGCAACTGCAGATTTAGCTACAGCCATGAAAGCCGATCCTATCGAACAAGCTGCGCCTTATGTGGTACAACCGCGTTATCAGGAACAATTTTTGCTGCACAAATCTGTGCAGACCAACCCTCTGAATCCGTATGAACAAAGGGTAGATGCAGATCAGGTATCCAATACAGCATCGGGTAGTGATCTACTTACCGAGTTTGATCGTAGCCATCCGCAAACTGTGCAATACGGCCAAGCGATGCAAGGCAGTTATCAAGGCTCGAAACAACTGAATAATGCCTTAAAAAGCTATCTCGCACCTTTACGTGATGTCGACTCTCAAGATTCAACTAGCGTAGCGTATGAATCGACGACAGCTGTAGATGAACACCCGCTTGGAATTGCGATTGCACAATTGCACGGTATTTATATTCTGGCGCAAAACAGCGAAGGTTTGATTATTGTCGATATGCATGCCGCACATGAACGTATCGTTTTACAGCAGATGAAAGCTGCGTGGGATAAACCAGAGTTTTGGACTTCGCAGCAATTGCTCATTCCCAAAGTCATCAGCATTAGTCGTATGCAGGCCATGCGTGTAGATGATTTAAAACCACAATTGGCACGTTTAGGTTTGGATGTTGACCAATATGGCGATGAGCAAGTCATTGTGCGCGGTGTGCCAGCCATTTTGCATAAAGCAGATTTTGCAGAGTTGATTCCTGAATTACTGAATGATTTAGACCCAAATGATGAAGCGCAGGCATTACTGCAAAAACGTGATCATATTTTGGCGGGTATGGCGTGTCATAGCGCGGTGCGTGCACATCGGATGCTGAGTCTTTCTGAAATGAATGCCTTGTTACGTCAAATGGAACAAACTGAATTTGCCAGCCAATGTAATCATGGTCGTCCAACATGGCGTGCTTTTCCATTGGCTCAATTAGATAAACTTTTTGCTCGAGGAGAGTAGTGTTACATGTCAAAACAATTGCCGGTCATCAATTTAATGGGACCAACTGCAAGTGGTAAAACTGCTTTGGCATGTGAACTCTATGAATTAGGTCATTTTGAGCTAATTTCAGTCGATTCTGCGCTGGTTTATCGAGATATGGACATTGGTACAGCCAAACCAACTAAAGTGGAACAGGCGCGTTATCCGCATCATTTGATTGATATTATTAGCCCGCTTGAAGTTTATTCTGCTGCGCAGTTTGTGGAAGATGCCTGCGCCTTAATTGATGATATGCACGCACGTGGCAAAACCCCAATTTTAGTGGGTGGAACTATGCTGTATTTTAAAGCTTTGCTTGAAGGACTATCTTCCAATTTACCCAGTGCCAATTACGACGTCCGTGCAGAAATTGAAGGTAAAGCTGCACGCGAAGGTTGGGAAGCGGTCTATGCAGAGTTATGTGCAGTAGATGCACTGGCGGGTAAAAAATTTAAGGTGTCAGATAAACAACGTATTATTCGTGCACTAGAAGTTTATAAATTAACAGGAACGCCAATTACCCAGCTTCAGGCAGAACAACCCAAAAATGTACCATATCGTTACACTTTTCATAACCACGCTTTGATGCCTGATCGGGTAGAATTACATCAGCGTATTCAAAAACGCTTAGAGATTATGTGGGAAATGGGTTTTTTGAATGAGGTGCGACATCTTATTGAAAATTACGATTTAGATGCTAATTTACCCTCTATGCGTTCAGTTGGCTATCGTCAAGCTTTAGAGTTTTTGCAAAACGGTGATGAAAGTCGCGAAAAAATGCAGGAAATGGAGGATAAGGCGCTATTCGCGACACGACAACTCGCGAAACGTCAATATACTTGGCTCAGATCGTTGCAAGAATCGCATAAATTTCACACATATTTTACGATAAAGCAGGCTCAAGAAGACTTGCGAAACTGTTACGGATAAAGCAAAATTTACCTACTGTCTTTTTTATAATTTTTAATTGAAAAATAGAGATAGTTTTTGCGCTGATTTTTAATTATTTTTGGAGTTATAACATGTCTAAAGGTCAAACTTTACAAGATCCGTTCTTGAATTCTCTCCGTAAAGAACGTATTCCTGTTTCTATCTTCCTTGTGAACGGTATTAAGCTACAAGGCCATATTGAATCTTTTGACCAATATGTTGTTTTATTAAAAAATACGGTAAGCCAAATGGTTTACAAACATGCAATTTCTACAGTTGTTCCTGCACGTAATCCACGTCCTGCTGGTGCACCTGCTGGTGGTCAAGGCGCAGGCTTCGGCGGTCAAGGCGGTGGCTTCGGTGGTCAAGGTGGTGGCTTCGGTGGTCAAGGCGGCTTCGGTGGTCAAGGTGGTGGTTTTGGCGGTCAAGGCGGCTTCGGTGGTCAAGGCGGCGGCTTCGGTAGTCAAGGTGGCTTTGGCGGTCAAGGCGGCGGCTTTAGTGGTCAAGGTGGCTTCGGCGGTCAAGGTGGCTTCGGTGGCGGTCAAGCAACAGGCGGTTTTGACAACGATTCTAAATTTGAAGAATCTTCAGAAGACGATAACAACCATTAATTGATCTTCTTAAAAAAACCTCTCGAAATGAGAGGTTTTTTTATGTCTATGGTTTTTATCAAAGTCATATTTGAGTAGTAAATAAGATGCGGTGCACATGTTAGAAAAGCATAAAAAAACCAGTGTAGCAACACTGGTTTTAATCTTAGAAATAGCAGAAAACTTAAGCTTAGTTTTTCTTGCGGTCTAAGCTTGGGTCTTTAATTTCTACAAAAGCATTGTTGCGCGTTTCACGTAACCAGCTATCCAATTCAGTATCAAACTGGCGTTCACCTAGTATTTGACGTGCCATACGTTCTTGGTATTCACGAGTCATATCTTGCTGGCGTGTATCGGTCACTTGCAGTACATGCCAACCAAACTGGGTTTGGAATGGTGCGCTAATTTCACCTTTTGCAGTGTTTTTCATTTGATTTTCAAATTCTGGCACCATCACGCCAGGATTCACCCAGCCTAGACTACCGCCATCACGTGCAGAGCCAGCATCATTAGAGAAAGTCGAAGCTAAGGTTGCAAAGTCTTCACCCGCTTTTAAACGGTTGTGAATACTGTCAATCATGTGTTTCGCATTTTCAGGGCTTACTACTTCACTTGGCTGAATCAAGATATGTCGAGTTTGGTATTGTGGAACTAGTGCACGTTGCTCAGTACTTTTGCGTTCCAGTAATTTTACGACATGAATACCATCACGGACTTCAATCAATTCACTGGTTTGCCCCACATCTAATGGCGTAATACGTGCAGCAAGTTCTGCAGGAATATCGGTCAAGTTACGTAAGCCCATGTCTGCAGACTGAACGGTTATGCCGTTGCCTGTATATTTTTTACTGATGGCTTGAATGTCATTGTTCTGCGCCAGTTCAGCTTTGACTTGTTGCGCAACCTGAGCTGCATTTTCTTTTCCTGAAACACGCACATGCAAAATATGGACTTGGTTGCCTAAAGCGGCCTGACCTTGTGGGGTTTTCAGAAAGTTATCAACGTCTTGATCGCTAATTTGAATACGTGACATCACCACTTGCTGACGCAAACGATTCATGGCCAAATCTTCTGCAATACGATTACGTAAAAATGCATAACTGCCAGGAGATGATTTGTCTAACTTTTGCTGAAAAGCCTCTAAGCTATTGCTTCCATTTTGCTGTGCAACTTTTAACACAGCTTCATTCAGGGATTTTTCATCAGCTTTAATGTTATAGCGTTTTACTTGTTCTAATTGAGCCTGACGTACAATTAATTGCTCTAAGGCTTGTTGTTCTAAAATTTGTTGAGGTGGAACAGGGCGCTTTTGCATTTCAAGCTGTTGCTTAAGTTCAACCACGCTTTGCGCTAAATCACTTTTTAAAATGACACTATTGTCAACTACAGCCACAATTTGATCATTCGCAGCGGCAAATGCAGGCAGGCTAACAGCCATGCTCAGTGCCAAGGTAGATGCTTTTAAAAATCGTTTTAACTGTACTGTCTTCATTAACGTTGTGTCCAAGATTGATTAATTTTATTAAAACCTAAAATACGGTTTTCAAGCAAAGAAGCAAGTTTATTATTGAAACTGCCTAAACCTTTTAAATTTAGCTCTGCCATAATGGCACGTTTTGGTTTAACACCTGCATCTGTCACATCGTCCAAGTCGTTATAGTAAGAGCGACCATAGACTGAAATACCCCAGCAGCATGATTCGTAATTTACACCCAGTAAATACTCACGTGCCACACTGTTATCTAAGTCATATTGTGCGTGACCTAAAATACGCCAGTTGTTGTGAATGGGTTGAATGAATGATGCAACCACTTGATCATAATGGTCTTGGCGGTTTGGAATATAACGACGGTTAATATAGCCAAAGTTATATAAGTTACCCTGTTCGCCAGCGTAAAGCAGATTTACATTACGCTGAGCATTGTCGCCATTAGACATCCAAGCAGCATTGGCACCGATGCTGAGATTTTGGCTTAATTGGCTGGTGAGGCTGACAATTGGCCCTGTACGGCTTTGCGTGTCAAAATCATCGCTGGTATTTTCTAGTGTGACACGGCGGTCTTCAAAATAGAAACTTTGACCAATGCCTGCCTTAATACGTTCCAAACCAATTTCATCAAACAGGCTGTAGCTTAAGCCTAAAGATAGGAAATTATTATCTTCTAAACGGTCATGTCCATAGAAACGGTTTGGACTGAATAATTGATCATAATTGATTGATGCTGTTGCAGAATCAAAGTTAGGGTGATCATTTTGATTTTTATACGGTGCATAGGCATAGAATGCACGTGGCGTAATCGTTTGTAGGAAGCGACCATTTTTTTCAAAGGTAATCCCTGTGTCCAATGTAAATTGTGGCACAGTGACAGATTCACTTTCACTAGATGAGTTATATTGATTCAACGCATTTCGAGTGTCTTTGTCATAGAAGGTGTTAATGTTGCGTAAAGACACTTCTGGAATAACAAATGACCACGGATTGCGGTAGTTATAACGCACTGCAAAGTCGTTATAAATACGGGTGCCGCTTGGTTCGCCTACATCTAATGCACCAATGTCTTTTTTGAAGTAAGCCGTGTCGTTATTAAACTCGACTTGGAAACCTTGAGGATTACCTGTTTTATAATTCAACAAGAATTGTGGTAAACGTGCATAAGGGCGTTTTTCATAGGCAATAGATTGATCCAGCGTTTGGAAATCTTCAACTTTGAGCTGAGCTTTTAAGCCAGGGATACCATTGCGATAGTTAAGTTCCCAAGCACGACGTAAATTAAGGTCGGTTTTGGAGTTAGGGTTATTATTTAAATCGGCAAAGTAATCTTTGTCTGAAGCATAGTTGTATTCAAGATTAGTCGAAAACTGATTGTTAATTTGCCAGTTGTGTAAAAAGTGCAAGTCTTTACGGTCTTGATCATCATATTTGGCATCTGAAGCTAAATAACCACCCCAGATTTGGCCTGAACCAAAATTTTCAGTTAAATAACGGAATTCACCCTCTAGCATTGCACCACGATCGCCAATATAACGCGGGCTAACGGTTGCATCGTAATTAGGTGCTAGGTTCAAATACACAGGTACAGAAAGTTCGACACCACCATCATTGGTAAAACCAAAACTTGGGGTCAAAATACCTGTCGTGCGGCGGTCGTCAATCGGAAAGTTAAAGTAAGGCACAGCCATGACCGGTACATTTTTTACATATAGTTTTGTACCGCGTGTTTCACCGCGTCCCGTTTCCTGATTCAGCTTAATTTCATTGGCTTGAATTTTCCAAGTCGGGGCTTGTTCAGGCGGGCAAGTACTGTAAGTGGCATTATTTAACACCATAGTATTGGTTGAGGTGCGTGCAATTTTTTCTGCCATGCCGTGTGCATGTTGTTCTTCGGCAATATAAAAACTGTTGTTTAGGTCACCTTGCTGGGTTTTTAGGTTGTAATTAATTTCATCACTTTGCGCCAGTAAACCCGCTTGCGCCATTTGTACCCGACCTTCGGCTTTGGCAAAGGTCTGAGTTTGATCAATGGTAATTTTATCGGCACGAATTTGACGACCTTCTTGGTCAATCACCACGTTGCCTTCTAAGACTGAATCACCATTTGGGTCATAGTGCCCATAATCGGCAGTCACTGTAGAAGTGGCATTTGCAGCATCTACCGCAACAGTACCTGAGCTGATCGGCGTTAGCCACGCACCCTCACAATAGGCAGAACTTTGGCTATGACCAAATTGTTGTTGTGCTTCAGGTGCAGCTTTATCAACATAATATTGCTCAAAGAACTGCTGCCCAGGATAAGCTTCCTGAATGGTGTGCTTAAGCTGCTGGTTATTGAGATTTGTGACAGATGAAGTCTGATCTGTGGTCTGCGCATAGCTGGAAACAGAGTGACCACATAACAGAGTTAAGACCGCAGTCGCTAAAGGATTAAATTTAAACTGATGCTTCATTTATCTCATCAACCAAGAGTGCTTAATCGCAATTAATTATTGTCGCATCATAGAGAAAAAGCGCAGAAGTAGCTACACTTAGCACTTTAAAAACTCAGCCTGTATTAGAATTTATTGCAAATGAATACACAACGTGAACAATTGATACAAACATGGATAACATCTGTACTTGGTTCAGATCAATTTGAAACTCATTTTTTAGCAGGCGATGCAAGTTTCCGTCGTTACGCACGAATCAAATTGAATAATAAAACATTTATGCTCATGGATGCACCACCAGAAAAAGAAGATTGTGGTTCTTTTGTCACGATTGATGAATTTTTTGCTGCCAATGCTGTGCGTGTACCCAAAATTGTGGCCAAAGACCTGACACAAGGCTTTTTGTTGTTGGAAGATTTTGGCGATGTGCTGTTATCGACCTTATTAAATGAACACACAGTAGATGACTATTATGCACAGTGCTTTAAGCAACTGATTCAATTACAAGCGATTGATGGCACTGCACATTTTCCTGGATATTCGTATGACAAGTTGATCAGTGAAATGGAGCTACTCACCGACTGGTTATTGCCCGCTTTACAGATTCAGCCAACGGCTGAAGAAAGTGCATTAATTAAACGTACATTTGTGATTTTGGCCAATGCTGCTTTGGCGCAGCCACAAGTGATAGTACATCGTGATTTTCATAGTCGGAACTTAATGAAAGTTGGTGAGGACACCGAGCTTGGTGTGATTGATTTTCAGGATGCGGTCATTGGTGCAGATACATACGACTTAATTTCGATTACCCGTGATGCTTATGTGCAGTGGAATGCTGAGCATGTGTATCGTTGGTTTAAAATGTTCTATGACTTGTTGCCAGAAGCATCTAAACAAGAACGTGATTTTGAACAATTTAAAAAAGATGCCGATATGATGGCGATTCAGCGTCATATCAAAATTTTAGGTATTTTTGTGCGCCTGTTTGAACGTGATGGCAAATCGGGTTATCTCAAAGATTTACCGCGCGTGATGTGGTATTTACTTGAAGAAAGTAAGCCTTATTCAGAATTACAACCATTTATGCACTTTATTCACACGACAGTAATGCCAAAATTTACAGCAAAATATGGTCAGTATGAGGTGGTTGCCTAAATGAAAGCCATGATTCTTGCCGCAGGAATGGGCAATCGTATGCGTCCTTTAACACTGCATACGCCTAAACCTTTATTGGAAGTCGGTGGAAAACCTCTAATTGTGTGGCACATCGAAAAATTACAAAAGATGGGTGTGCAGGAAATTGTCATCAATACGGCATGGTTGGGTGAAAAACTTGCAGATGCTTTGGGTGATGGTTCTCAGTTTGGTGTGAAAATTTTGTGGTCGCATGAAGGCGAAGGCTTAGAAACTGCAGGTGGCATCATCAATGCGTTGCCATTATTGGGCAATGAACCTTTTATATTGGTGAATGGCGATGTTTGGACCACCATGGATTTTGCGCCACTATTAAATGTGCAGCTTCAAGACGACTTGGCACATTTGGTTTTGGTGGAAAACCCTGTGCAGCATCCGCAAGGTGATTTCACTTTGGCTGCAAACAAAGCCTATACTTTTGAGCAAGCACGCTCAGGTGAAAATCTGACTTATAGTGGCGTGGCGGTGATGCATCCGCAAATGTTTAACGGTTTGGAATCGGGCAAACGTCCGCTTGCGCCATTGCTCAAACAAGCCATGCAGCAAGAAAAAATTTCTGCACAGAAATTGCAGGGTGTTTGGGTGGATGTTGGTACTCCTGAACGATTAAATGCGCTAGATCAACAAATTCAGCAGGGTGTGTACGCTTAAGTGCATATTCACTAAGCATTCGCCCCTATGACTGCAACTATAAATCGGTATACTTCCATTAACTTTTTCGAGATGTGAATTGTGATGCATTCGTTTTTTCAGGAACTCAAGCAAGGTAGTCAGGCTTTAGGTTTAGAGCTCAGTGATGAGGCTTTAAATTTATTACTCAAATACCAAGATGCTTTGGTGCTATGGAACAAAGCGTACAACCTCACTGCAATTCGTGACCCGAAAGAAATGCTAGTGAAGCATTTGCTAGACAGTCTGAGCATCCTCAAAGATTTGCCTGCAGGTCGTTTACTGGATATTGGTACTGGCGGTGGTATGCCGGGCATGATTATTGCCTTGTGTCAGCCTGAGCGCGATTGCGTGTTATTGGACTCGAATGGTAAAAAGATTCGTTTCTTAAAACAGTTTATTGCCGATTTAAAACTGAAAAACGTCGTGGCAGTTCAGACCCGTGTTGAAAATGAAGACAGCATCCGCGAGTTAGGTCAGTTTGATGTAATTACCAGTCGTGCTTTTGCATCTTTAACTGACTTTGTAGCCGCGTCAAAACCATTTATGTATGAGCAAAGTATTATTGCATCTATGAAAGGTTTGATTCCTGCCGATGAAGTAGAGGCATTGAAAGATGAATTCAGCTGTGAAATTATCGAGCTTAAAGTTCCGCGCTTAGACGAACAACGTCATTTACTTTTATTAAAACGTATCTAATTTTCAAAGGACTGGGGTGATCATGGCACAAATTATTGCGATTGCGAACCAAAAAGGTGGTGTCGGAAAAACCACAACCGCAGTAAATTTGGCAGCATCTTTGGCTGTTTTGAAAAAGCGCATTTTATTGGTCGATATGGACTCACAAGGCAATGCCACCATGGGTTCAGGCATTCAAAAAAATGATTTGCTGTATTCAGTGACCGATGTATTGTTGGGCGAAGTGCCGATTGAAACTGCAATTAGCAAGGCAGAAGTTGGTTATAAAGTTTTGGGTGCCAATCGTGATTTGGCTGGGGTTGAATTGGTGATTGCTGAGCAAGAGGGGCGTGAGTTTATTTTGCGCAATGCCTTGCAAGAAGTTGCCAAAGACTTTGATTATATTATTGTCGACTGTGCACCAAGTTTAAGCTTAATTACAGTAAACGCTTTAGCAGCAGTGCAAAGTGTAATCATTCCAATGCAGTGCGAATATTATGCACTTGAAGGTTTGGCTGACCTGACGCAAACCATTGACCGTATTCAACAAGCACTCAATCCTGATTTAGAAATTATTGGTGTATTACGCACCATGTATGATGCGCGCAATGCCTTAACCCGTGACGTGTCTGAAGAATTATCGCACTATTTTGGTAAAAAATTATACGATACCGTGATTCCGCGTAATGTACGCTTGGCAGAAGCACCTGCACACGGTTTACCCGTCATTTATTTTGAAAAAAGCTCGAAGGGTGCAGTTGCCTACCTGAATTTAGCAGCTGAAATGTTGAAAAAAAGCAAAGTGAAAAAAGGAAGTAAAGCATGACCACAAAAAAACGCGGATTAGCCAAAGGTCGTGGTTTGGATGCCTTATTGGGGTCAATCCAGAAAGAAAAATTACAACTTGAAGTGCAATCTTTAGATCATGGTCAGCTAAAACAAATTGATGTCAATTTATTAAAACGTGGTGAATATCAACCGCGTCGCTTTATTCAAGAGCAAAATTTACAGGAATTGGCGGCATCTATTGAAAAACATGGTGTAATGCAGCCAATTGTGATTCGTCCTATTGATGACGAACAACATCCTTATGAAATTATTGCAGGTGAGCGTCGCTGGCGTGCTGCACAGTTGGCAGGTTTAACTGAAATTCCTGCAATTGTGCGTGATTTGACCGATCAGGTCGCGATTGCTTTGGCATTAATTGAAAACATTCAGCGTCAAGACCTCAACCCAATTGATCAGGCAATGGCGTTACAACGCTTTCACGATGAGTTTGGCTTGAGTCATCAGGAAATTGCCGAAACAGTAGGTAAAGCACGTACCACGGTCAGTAATTTATTGCGTTTACTCACTTTGGCTGAGCCTGTTAAAGAGTTGATGCAGCAAGGCTTGCTAGATATGGGTCATGCACGTGCTATTTTAACTTTGAAAGCTAAAGATCAGCTCAAAGTCGCGCAGCATGTAATTGAAAAGAATTTATCGGTACGTCAAACCGAACAGTTGGTACGTGACTTTAATGCGCCAAAACAAGAAAAGCCGAAAACGGCTATTGCGCCTGATATTCAACAACTCACGCAACGTCTTTCTGAGCGTTTTAGTGCAGATGTTAAAATTGATTATAACAAGCAAGGTAAGGGCAAATTGACCATCAGTTATCACTCTCTGGAAGAGCTGGATGGTATTTTAAATATTTGCCTGTCCGATTAATTTTAATTCGTATTTTATTGGGGAAAAGCGAATGTGGGAATTGGTAAAAGCAGGTGGCTGGCTGATGCTGCCGTTGGTGTTGTGCTCGGTATTTACCGTTGCAATTACCATTGAGCGTTTTATGCGTTTAAAGAGAGCAGGTATTTTGCCCAATGCGTTGTTGCTCAACCGCGGGCAAAGTTTAGCGACTGTGTTGCAACAACTGAATCAAAGTGCCAACTTAAAAAACAGTACATTAGGCCGTATTTTTGAGGCGGGTGCGCGTAACAAACAACAATCAGAACACTATGCGCGTGCACAAATGGAAGCGACAGCTTCACAAGAAATTGGTTATTTAGAAAAAAATATCAACTTCTTGGGTACGCTCAGTGCAGTTGCGCCATTATTGGGTTTATTGGGTACAGTGCTTGGGATTATTGAATCATTTTTAGTGATTGATGTGGGTGCAAGTAATCCAACCTTAATGATTCCAGGGATTTCTAAAGCCTTAATTACCACTGCTGCAGGTATGTTAATTGCAATTCCAGCCTTATTTGCCTATCGTTATTTTCAGCGTTTGGTGCAAGAATATACTGCTGAGTTAGAGCAGCAAGCGACTTTGTTTCACGCAGGATTATTTCATCAGAGTCAACCTCATCAGCTTGATGCGGATGTGCAAGATGTGAAAAAAGTAAGCTAAGGTGAGTTTATGAAATTCAAACGCTCGCAAGTTGAAGATATTCATATTAACCTGACCCCAATGATTGACTGTTTGCTGTTCATCTTGGTGTTTTTGTTGCTTTCGACCACATTTAACCAATTTAGCCGTATGAATTTAACTTTGCCAGATGCGCAAGGTGTACCACCAAAATCTTATGAACATAAAATTGAAGTGGTGGTAGATTCTTCAGGGCATTATTCTGTCAATGGTCAGGCACTTTCGACTAAGGAAGTGGCAGATTTAAGCACAGCAATTAAACAAATTTCTCAAGATCGACGTGATTTAATGTTTATCATTGCTGCAGATGCCAAAGCCACTCATCAAGATGTGATTCGAGTGATGGATATCGCAGGACAACTTGGTTTCGTCAACATCAATATCAGTACGAAAGTCCCAACTCGAGGTTATTAGTGAAGAAGGATTTACAGGTCTATCGCCGTCTTCTGAGATATTTGCTCCCATTTTGGGGCTTAGCAATCTTGGTGATTATCGGTTTCGCCATTAATGCAGCCACAGAAGTATCTGTGGCAAAACTCTTGGAAAAAATTATTAATGCCATTCAGGAGCGTGACCAATCTTTCACCACACTATTTCCGCTATTAGTCATTGCACTGATGTTTTTCCGTGGTTTGGGAACTTTTATTGGCGGTTACTATACCGCAGTGATTTCACGTAATTTGGTATTCAATATCCGTCAGGAAGTCTTTGCTAAATTGCTGCGTTTACCTGCACAGTATTACTTAGATAATACCAGTGGGCACATTACTGCCAAAATTATGTATAACGTAGAGCAGTTGACCGCTGCATCTACAGAATCGCTGCGTACATTGGTACAACAGGGTTTGATTACACTCGGCTTGCTCGGCTATTTGCTGTATACCAACTGGCGTTTGACCTTATGTATATTGGTATTTGGCCCATTAATTGGCTTGCTGATTCGTAAAGCTGCAAAACGCATGCGTCGTTTATCTATTCAAGTACAAGACACCATGGGGGATGTAAACCACGTGGTGCAAGAAACGGTGAATGGTAATTTGGTCGTCAAAGGTTTTGGTGGTCAGACCTATGAACAAAGCCGATTTAAAGAAAACTCTTTAGAAAACCTGCGTCGTGGTTTAAAGATGGTGGCAGTGCAGCAATTGAACAGCCCTGTGGTGCAGTTCATTATGTCCATTGCTTTGGCAATTATTATCTGGATTGCCTTACGCCCAGAAATTCTACGTGATATTTCAGCAGGCGAGTTTGTAGCCTACATTACTGCCGCAGGTATGTTGAGCAAACCAATTAAAGCCCTTACCGATATTAATGAAAAATTACAACGCGGTTTGGCAGCGGCGCATTCGGTTTTTGAATTGCTCGATATGCCTGAAGAAGATAATCACGGGACGCTTACACCAGACTTAAAAGGTAATTTGCAATTTAAGAATGTGAATTTGGTGTATTCCGATGGGCATCATGCCATTCATGATTTTAATCTGGATGTCAAAGCAGGTGAAACTGTGGCTTTAGTTGGGCGTTCAGGTGCGGGTAAAACCTCATTGGTCAATCTGTTGGTACGTTTTCAGGAAGTATCTTCAGGGCAAATTTTGTTTGATCAGCAGGATATTCGTGACATTGAGCTGAATAGCCTGCGTTCACAAATTGCTATGGTCAATCAGCAAGTGGTATTGTTTAACCGTACGGTGCGTGAAAATATTGCCTATGGTCAGCTTGAAGGTGCGAGTGATGAAGCAGTGATTGCTGCAGCCAAAGCGGCTTATGCACATGACTTTATTATGGCTTTACCGCAAGGCTACGACACAGCATTAGGTGCGCAAGGCTTGAATTTGTCGGGTGGTCAGCGACAACGTATTGCCATTGCACGTGCAATCTTAAAAAATGCACCAATTTTAATTTTAGATGAAGCCACCAGTGCTTTAGACAATGAATCTGAATACTTTATTCAACGTGCATTTGATGCGGCTATGCAAGACCGTACCACCATTGTCATTGCACACCGTTTATCTACCATCGAAAATGCTGACCGTATTGTAGTGATGGATCAGGGACGTATTTTAGAACAAGGTACTCATCAGGAACTCATGGCGCAAAAAGGCGCGTACTTTCAGTTGCATCAGCGTAACTTCGAGGAACATTAACTCATGGCTTTGGCACAATTTATTCAGGACGCTTGGCAGCAACAAGCCAAATGGCTGGTTGTGCTTAGGCCCTTGTCTTTATTGTACCGTGGCGTGAGTTTGCTCAATCAAAACTTATATCGTTCAGGTATTAAAACCGCTTATACCGCGCCCGTACCTGTGATGGTGATTGGCAATATTACTGTGGGTGGCAGCGGCAAAACCCCTTTGCTGATTCACTTGGTCAAATATCTACAAAGTTTAGATGTTCGTGTTGGCGTGATTAGCCGTGGTTATGGCGGAAAAGGCCCATTTCCAGCCTATGTCAGCATTGACGCTAATGTTGACGTAGTGGGCGATGAACCGACTTTGATTGTGCAATCTACAGGCGTACCGATGGCTGTGGGGCCAAATCGTCAAAAAAGTATTGAATTGTTACTTGCACAGCATGAATTGGATTTAATTATTAGTGATGATGGTTTGCAGCATTTGGCTTTAAACCGTCAATTGGAATGGATTGTTTTAGATAATAATCGTGGTTTGGGTAACGAGAAAATATTGCCCGAAGGTTATTTGCGTGAACCAAAATCTCGATTAGAGCATGCCACGGTGATTGAACATGCAGCGCAACCGAGTTCTGAATTAAATATGCATTTGGCCGTTGCAGCGCCATACTTATTGCATCCCGCACAAGAATTAATTTTTGATCCGACCCAAAATTTTTATGCTGTCGTGGGCATTGGCTTTCCTGAGCGGTTTTATAAAACTTTAGAGTCGATGGGTGTGACCCAATTTCAATGCCATGAGTTTCCAGACCACCATGACTATGAAATTACCGATTTGCAGTTTGAAGATTCGCAACCGATTATTACCACAGAAAAAGATGCAGTAAAGTTATTGCCTCTGTTAAAACAATATCCAGATTTTCAGCGTGAAATTTGGGTTGTACCTGTAGATGCAGTATTGTCATTGGCCTGCTATGTCACCTTACATCAACAATTGAAACAATTGGGTTTAAACCTGCCTGAAAGACCATGATAAGGAAAATTATGAAGCACATTGTTATCCCTGCACGTTATGCCAGTTCACGCCTGCCAGGCAAACCTTTACTGGAAATTCATGGTCGTGCCATGATTTTACGTGTGGTTGATCAGGCAAAAAAAGTGGCAGGTTTTGATGACTTGTGTGTGGCGACCGATGATGCTCGTATTGCAGAATTATGCCGTGCCGAAGGCGTAGATGTAGTGCTGACTTCGGCAGACCATCCATCAGGTACAGATCGTTTAAGTGAAGTGGCGCGCATTAAAGGTTGGGATAAAAACGATATTATCGTCAATGTGCAGGGCGATGAGCCACTTTTGCCTGCGCAATTGGTGCAACAAGTGGCGCAGTTGTTAGAAGCTCAACCTGAATGCTCGATGTCTACGCTATGTGAGCCGATTCAGCAACTAGATGAATTTACTCGCGACAGCATTGTTAAAGTGGTCATGTCTAAACACAACCAGGCTTTGTATTTTAGCCGTGCCACGATTCCTTATGACCGCGATGGTGCGAAAGCAGCGACACCACAATTGCATGCACATGCGTATCGCCATTTAGGTTTGTATGCGTACCGTGTGGAATTGCTGCAAGAATATGTGACTTGGGAAATGGGAACATTGGAAAAGCTGGAAAGCCTAGAGCAATTGCGTGTCTTGGAAAATGGACATCGTATTGCCATTGCAGTTGCAGAAGCCAATTTACCACCGGGTGTAGATACCCAAGCAGACTTAGACCGTTTAAATGCAATGGATATTGCCCATTTTGAGTAAGTGAATCACCGACCATGCAACGTGATGTAATTGGACAAGTATATCCTTGGCAGCAACAAGTTTGGGAAAACCTGACAGGGCGATTTCCCAAAATGGGGCATGGTTTATTGTTTTTTGGCAAACAGGGTTGTGGTAAAGAAGCCTTTGCACAGCAATTTGTGGCTTGGATTTTATGCCAACAGCGTGATGTGCAGTCACAGCCTTGTGGTGAATGTAGCAGTTGTCAGTGGTTAAAATCAGATACACATCCGAATTATGTCTATATCAGCACCGATGAAGAGAATAAAAAGCAAAACGCGAAAATTAAGATCGAGAAGATCCGTGATTTATTACCTTTTGTCCAGCAAACGGTAGATGGCTGGCGGGTAATTGTGATTGAACCTGCTGAAGCCTTAAATATTGCATCTTCCAATGCGTTGCTGAAAACCCTCGAAGAACCGGGTGATCGCATCGTGATTATTTCGCTGGCAGATCATTATCTTAAATTACCTGCAACCATTCGTAGCCGTTTGCAGCATTTTGCTTTAGACCGTATTGATGCTGCACAGGCTACGGCATATTTGCAGCAGCATTTGCCCGATTTAGATGCGAACAAACAGCAATTGTTGATGAATTTGTCTAATCAAATGCCATTGCAGGCTTTGCAGTTGGCACAGGCAGAATGGCTGGAACAGCGTACAGATTTTCTGAAAGACTGGTATAAACTGGTGACGCAAAAAAATATGCCGATGGCAATCGCAACCAAGTGGAACAAGGCGCTGAGCTTTACTGATTTTAGTCAGATGTTTGAATACTTGTTGTGTGATTTAATTTGTGTCAAGCTAAATCAAAGTATTAAAAATTTGGATTTAAGCACCGCTTTGCAGCATTTGGCTGAACAATATGACTTAGAAAGTCTGTTTGGTTTATATGCAGAATTACAGCAAGCCAAGCCAATGCTTGAGCAAAACGTGCAAAGTAATCTAGTGCTTGATCAATTATGTATTAAGTTGATGAATATTTAAGGGGAACATGATGCAACCACGTATGGGCGGTATTATTCAGGCCAATATTCCTGATGTCGAAACGCTATATTTAAGTTATATGCCATACGTTGTGGGCGGTGGCTTATTTGTACCCTCAAAACAACCTGTAAAAATGGGTGAAGAAATCTTCGTGCTTGCAACTTTGCCTGAACAATCACAAAAAATTCCACTTACAGGAAAAGTCATCTGGATTTCGCAAAAGCAAAACGGCATCAAATTGCAGGGCTTTGGCATTCAACTGAGCGGTGAAAAAGGCGTTTATTACAAATCTGAAGCCGAAAGAATCCTTGCGGGGCTTAAGTCTGACAACCGTAACAGTTACACTATGTAGGTTGTTTGCTTTTAGGAAAAAATCGTGTTTGTAGATACACATTGTCATTTAACGATGTTGGATTTAAGCCCTTATGATGGTGACTTAGATGCAGCAATTGCACAGGCACGCCTAGCGGGTGTGTCTAAAATTATGGGTATCTCTGTCGATTTAGACGATCATATTGCATTGTCAAAAATTGCAGCACGCCATGCCGATGTTGGTTATAGCGTGGGTGTGCATCCTTGTGAAAATGCTGAAAATATGGCGCGTGCCACCACCGAGCAACTGATTGCTTTAGCACAAGCAGACAAAGTCTGGGCTTTGGGCGAAACAGGTCTAGACTATTTTCACAGTACCGATTTTGTTGCGGAGCAAAAAGCCTGTTTTGCGCGCCATATTCATGCCTCGCAAGCTGTGAAGAAACCAGTTGTAGTGCATACCCGCGCTGCCAAGCAAGATACGGTGGATATTATCCGTGCTGAAAAATCGACCCATGGCGTTTTGCATTGCTTTACTGAAGATTGGGCAACAGCCAAAGCGGTGCTAGATTGCGGTTATTATGTGTCATTTTCGGGCATTGTTTCTTTTAAAAATGCACAAGATTTACGTGATGTGGCCAAACAAGTGCCTTTAGATCGTGTGCTTATTGAAACAGACAGCCCATATTTGGCACCTGTGCCATATCGCGGTAAGACAAATGAGCCAAAATACGTTCCGTATGTAGCCAAAGCCCTAAGTGATGTATATGATAAGTCCTTAGAGGAAATGGCTTTCATAACAACACAAAACTTTGAAAACCTGCTCAAAGGACATTAATTTGCATAGTGGAATGATGCAAAAATTTAATGTTCTGGTGATATTAAAAATTTCCATTGATTGAATAGTGAAAAGAGAGTTTATCGGGTGAAGATGGATCGTCAGGCTCAGTTTCGAGCAAGAGAAACGTTAATTTTCCAAGTGGCAGAGCAGTTGCTTTTGGAAAATGGTGAAGCAGGAATGACCCTTGATGCTTTGGCAGCAGAACTGGATTTGGCCAAAGGTACTCTATATAAACACTTTCAAAGTAAAGATGAACTATATATGTTGCTTATTATTCGTAATGAGCGCATGTTGCTAGAAATGATTAAAGATGCGGAAAAACAGTTTCCTGAACATCTAGCATTTTTTATGCTGCATCACTTACATCATCCTGAACGTACTGTGCTTTTTCATCAAATTGAAGAACGCCTTTCTACAACGGGTGTTGGCATTGGCTTGTTGTTTAGTGAACTATATCAGGTTCGTAAAAGCCGATTACGCATCATTATCCGTATGACTGAACAATATTTGGAATCTATTAATAGTCACATGGAAGTGCGTGATTATCTGGCTTCAATTTGGGCACTTACGCATGGTGCGGCAGCCATTTTAAACTCAAGTTTCTATCAGCGTTATTTAGGTTCCCGGGATACTTTACGTGTGGCCTATATCGATCAAGCGTTGGCGATGCCCAAACAAGCACAATCTTTCGAGCAATTGAATTAATACGCTATGAACACACCACTATCTTCGGTTCGCGGTTTTACGCTCATTGAATTGATGGTGGTGATAGTCATTATGGCGATTATGGCATCGCTGGTTTTAATGAATATCGGTGGTGTTGATCAGCGTAAAGCTATGCAGGCGCGGGAAGTGTTTTTATTGGATTTGCGTAAGCTGAATCGTGAAGCCAATGATCAAGCGCGTATTTTTGCACTCAATTTGCATCAAGCAACCGATGTTTCGCCTGCGCGTTATGATGTGTTGGAATATCAGCCTTATGCCACAGAACAACAATTAAGCCTACAAAATAATCAAAAATGGCAAAGCTATAGCGAATTTAAAAGAAGAACTTTACCTGAACAAGTTTCTATCCAAATTTTATCTTTAGAACAAAGCTATCCAAATGCTAACAACAGTGAGTTGTTGCAAGGTAATGTGCCTGCACTGATTTGGCTGGGCAATGGTGAAGCCAAACCTGTGCGTATTCAGTTCTATTTAGAACAGCGTCCTGTGGGTGCGGAAATAGAGGTCGATCATTTAGGAAAAATCCATGAAAGCTAAAGGATTTACACTACTTGAAGTTATGGTGGCTTTGGCAATTTTTGCAACAGCAGCTATGGCAATGACCAAAGTGGCGATGCAATATACCCAATCCACCGCCAATGCAATTTTAAGAACCAATGCACAATTTGTGGCTTTGAATGAAGTGGCATTGATGGAAATGAATCGTCAATGGTTAAGTGGGACAGAGTCAAAGCAAGTGACACAACAGGGCGAAACATGGCAAATTGACAAGTCCACACAACCAACCATTAGTCCGAATGTGCAACGTGTCGATCTTCAAATCAGTTTATATAATCAAGACACAGGACAAGTTGAAGCAGGAGTGACTTCTTTGGTGTTTTTTAATGCCCGTGAGCAGCAATCATGAGTACAAAGAAAGGCTTCACTTTAGTTGAGTTGCTAGTCGCTATTGCAATTTTTGCAGTGCTGTCTGCTTTGGGTTGGAAAGTATTTGATTATCTCGCCAAAGTCAAAGATCGCAATGCGATGCATGAAGCCAATTTAGAGCAGTTGCAAGAAAGCTATCAACAAATATTACGTGACACGATGCAGGCTGTTCCATTAACGGCCAATGTTAAAGGGCAGCAACAACCTGCTTTAGTTTTACAAAATGGACGCTTTAATTTCAGTAAAACAGGGGTGACCGATCCTTTGCAGCAGGGTATTTCACCCCATGAGCGTGTTGAATATCAATATCGTGCCGATGAAAAAAAATTGTATCGTTTAAAATATCGTAATTTGCATCAAACGGGCAATGATCAGCCTGAGTCGAGCGTGATGTTGGATGAAGTTGAAGCCTTTGAGATTATGGTATTGAATCCAAATGAATTAAGTAGTTGGCCTGAAAGCAATATTGATCCTCAGCAAACTGAACAATTAAGGCTACTCCCGAAAGGAATAAAAATAAATTTAACCGTGCGTGACGTGCAATACGAATGGATATTTAGCTTATTGCAGACTGATTTTTTAAAGAAGAAAGACAATTAAAGGCACAATGGCAATGTATTCGAAATCGACTCAGCGCTTAGGTAGCATCATCAAATCACAACAAGGCATCGCCTTGATTACGATTTTGATGTTGGTTGCCTTAGCTACGATTTTGGCAGCGACCATTGCCAAGCGGCAAATGTACACCAGTGAAAATACCGCCTATTTGATGCGTCAAAATCAGGCATTGTTATATGCCAAAAGTGCTGAAGTATTTTTTGCAGAATTACTGCAAGATGATGCTGAAAATGCAGGCCAAGTTGATCACTTACAAGAGAACTGGGCAAAACCGATGCCGCCATTTCCAGTCGAAGATGGTTATGTATCGGGCGTATTGCAAGATGAGTCGGGGAAATTTAATTTAAATAGTTTGCTGACAACCGAAGATCAAGTGAACGAAAAAGCAAAAAAATATTTTGAAAAGCTGTTGCAGCGTGTTGGGCTACCTGCTCAATTAAGTGAAGCCGTGATTGACTGGCAAGATGCAGATGATGAGCCGAGTGGTGCAATGGGTGCAGAGTCGAGTTATTACCAAGGTTTAGCAATTCCTTATTTACCGCCCAATAGCTTATTTCACAGCGCAGAAGAATTAAAACAAGTCCGTGGTTTTGAAGGTACGAAGTATCAGCAAATTGCGCCTTATGTGAGTGCCTTGCCAAAACGGGATACCACTATCAATATTAATACCGCACCTGCTTTGGTTTTGGCGAGCTTAGATGAAAAACTGGATGTGGTTGTAGTGCAAAATCTACTTGATCGTCGTAATGCCAATTTGGAACACTTTAGCAATGTAAACGCTTTGTGGGAGTTAGATGGCTTTCAAGCTGTCGATAGCGCGATACGCAATGAATTTACAGGTTTATTGGGTGTACAATCACATTATTTTAAAGCCAAAATTGAAGTGGTATTGGGCGAGCGCAAACGTCAATTTAGCAGTGATTTGGTGCGTAGTGAAAAATCTGTCAATGTTAGTGGGCGAAGTCTGACGCCATTTTAAGTATCATCATTAACCTTGTGCTGCTATTTAGATGTAAATGCATTGCATGTCTGTGCTGAAACTGATCATTACGATTTTTGTCTGGCAATCTGTGGGCTAAAATTGGCTTATTGTTCACGTTTTGCATTATACTCAAAAAGAATATCCCCCCAAATATTTTGATGACGTTAAGACCCATGTTAATTCGAAAGTTATTTAAGTTTGAAAATGCGCATATTGTGCGTAATTGCACTTCAGACCGCTGTAAGCGCTCGATTCATGGTCATAGCTATAAAGTAGAATTGTTACTGAAAGCTTCAAAACTCGATCATGGACAAATGGTGTATGACTTTGGTTTGCTTAAAGGTGTAATCAAAGAATTATTTGATGCTTTTGATCATGCCATTTGTTTTTGGGAGCAGGACGATCCTGCATATATTCAAGCCTGCAAAACGTTCAGCGCACGTTGGGTTTCTTTACCAGTATCGCCATCGGCAGAGCAGTTTTCACGTATTTTCTTTTATTTGGCACAGCAAGTTTTGGCATCGACCATCACACAAAATGGGGAGGGTGATGTAGAGGTCTATTCTGTAATTGTGCATGAAACCGATACTGGCTATGCACAAAGCTTTTTGGAAGATATTGAAAATGCGCAGATGGGATTGCTGAGTCTGGATCAAATTCATTTCTCTGAGCAAGTACAGACAGAGTGGTCAGACCCACAAATGTATGAAAAATTAAAACAGGGGATGACATTCCAAAACCCGAATGTCGAGTTACAAGTTAAACTTTAAATCACATCATTAGACATCAACAAGGATTGATAGCGGTATGTCTTTTACTGAGCAGCAATATGCGAGCTTAAATAAAGTTCAGTTAGATGAGAGTTGGAAATACAATCTAGCTGAATTTTTATTGAGTCCACAAATGGATGCGCTACGCGATTTTTTGTTGCAGGAAAAACAACAGAATAAGGTGATTTATCCACCAAGTTCACTGATATTTAATGCTCTAAATACCACGCCTTTAAATCAGGTGAAAGTCGTGATTATTGGGCAAGACCCTTATCATGGACCTAATCAGGCACATGGACTTAGTTTTTCTGTACAAAGAGGGGTTGCATTGCCACCATCTTTGCGTAATATTTTCCATGAGTTACATACAGATTTAGGTGTGCCTATTCCAAGACACGGTGATTTAACGCATTGGGCAGAGCAAGGGGTATTGCTGCTCAACAGCGTGTTAACGGTAGAAGCAGGACAACCAACCTCGCACCAAAAGCAGGGTTGGGAAGATTTTACAGATCATGTGATTGATGTGTTAAATCAACAACGTGAGCATATTGTGTTTATTTTGTGGGGCGCGTATGCACAACGTAAAGGACAACGTATAGATCCAAATAAACATCTGATTTTGAAGGCAGCGCATCCATCCCCATTGGCAGCAAACCGCGGTGGTTTTTTTGGATGTAAAGTATTTTCAAAATCAAATAATTATCTTAAACAAAATGGCATTGAGCCTATAGACTGGCAGCTGGACGCATGACACATTCTCCCATTTCTAAAGAATATCATCCGGATTTAATTGTCGAAGAAGCAAATAACGGTTGGCGCATTGTACGTTTGAATCGCCCAAAATCTTTGCATGCTTTAGATGAATCTATTGTTTCTGCATTATTGGCAGTATTTGAAGACTTTCATACCGATGATAGCGTAAAAGCAATTTGGCTAGATTCGACCACACCAAAAGCATTTTGTGCAGGCGGTGATGTGCGTAAATTACGTCAGCTTGTCATTAATGATGAGGTTGCAACTGCCAATAAATTCTTTGAGCAAGAATATGCGTTGGACTTGTTGCTACATAACTATGCCAAGCCTGTTTTAGTGTGGGGTGAAGGTTATGTCATGGGTGGTGGCTTAGGTCTATTTATGGCTGCACCATTCCGTTTGGTGACACCGTATTCACGTTTAGCTATGCCAGAAATTAACATTGGTTTATACCCAGATGTAGGGGCAACTCGTTTCTTGGCTGACCGTGGTGCGATTGGCTTGTTCACAGGTTTAACGGGTTCAATTATGACTGCTGCAGGTGCGTATGGTATTGGTTGGGCAACCCATATTTGTGATGCACAACGCGCCTCTGTATTAGAAAAAGTCATTAATATTGACTGGAATCATTACCCTGCAGGTGACTTCCGTGCCATTGATGATACCTTGAACAGCATGCACCGTCCTGTAGGGCCTGGGCCGCTACAGAATTCTTTGGATGTGATTCAAAGCGTGTGCCGTGGTGTGAGTTTTGAAAGTGATTATGAATCCATCATTGGTCTAAGCGATGCACGTAGCGATTGGTTACGTCAAGCCAGTGAAAACTTGCAAAAAGGTTCACCAACCACAGCAGCTTTAACGTGGTTACTATGGCAATGGGGTAAGAAGGTTCACGCTTGGAATGAAGTGTTTGAACTGGAAACGCAAATTTCAGACTGGAAAATTCGCCACGCAGATTTTGTCGAAGGTGTGCGCGCACGTTTGGTCGATAAAGACCTTGCACCAGCTTGGCAGCAAAATGGGCCAGTGCAGCTCAAAACCATTTTTGCAGACAATCCACCTGTGACGAGCATTGAAAGCTGGAATGAGTTATTGAAACAATACGAGATTATTTAATTCGTATTGATTTTTACTCATATTTAAATGTCAGAACAGAACTATAGTGATGAAGACTGGATGCAGCTTGCCTATGCGCAGGCTGCTTTGGCTGCAGCACAGGGGGAAATTCCTGTGGGGGCTGTCATCGTTAGTCAAAATCAAGTGATTGGCGTGGGTTATAACGCGCCTATTTCCTTACACGACGCAACCGCACATGCCGAAATTGTGGCAATCCGTGCAGCATGTGATCATATTCAAAATTATCGTTTACCTGAAGATGCCACGCTTTATGTCACACTGGAGCCTTGTACCATGTGTGTGGGTGCGCTCATTCACGCGCGAATTAAACGAGTAGTGTTTGGAGCAACTGAACCCAAAGCTGGCTCATTGATCAGTGCCAGAAAGCTTTTAGAGTCGGGTTATTACAATCATATTTTTGAGTATCAATCAGGTTGTTTAGAACAGCAATGTTCAGCCCAGTTGAGTGATTTTTTTAAGATGCGCCGTGCGCAAAAGAAACAACAAAAGCAGCAATAGTTGATAAATGACCTCCATGATCAAAACCAGTTCTGAGTTTTAGGCTTGATTTGCGTTAAACTAAATCAAACACAACATAGCATTCATCATCAGGGCAAACCATGCACGCTATTCAAATTAAAAAAGAATTTAATGCGCCAGTTGCGCAAGTATTTGAATTACTTTCTAAACATGCAACTTATAATATTGCATTTGCACCAATGCAAGTGGTGCGCATTAAAGACTCTGCTGACCCTGAACGTCCAGATGGTGTAGGTTCGGTGCGTCGTATGGGGATTGGGCCAATTAAACCTTTGCAAGAGCAAATTACCGTGCTTGAACCGAATCAGCGGATTGAATATAAAATCATTAAAAATCCATTGATCAAACATCATTTGGGTACAATTGAATTTCAGCAAGTGGCAGATCACAAAACCTTGGTCACGTATAGCATTGAGCTACAAGCGCGAGTTCCGTTTGTGAGCAAAGCTATTCTTGCGCAGTTGAAAACTGCAATTAAAATTGGTTTATCCAAACTCGCAAAATCTCTCTAATCATTTCGGAAACAGCATGACGGTTCAAATTATTACCATTGATGGCCCTAGCGGTTCAGGTAAAGGCACACTCGCGGCAAAATTGGCAGCATATTATCAGTTTCATTTGCTCGACTCTGGTGCGTTGTATCGTTTGTTGGGTTTGGCGTTACATAAGCAGAATTTGCTAGATCAACTTGATACTGAACTGAGTCAATGCGTTGCCATTGCAACACAGCTCAATATTCAATTTGTGACCCAGCCAGATGGCACACAAGTGTTGCTTGATGGTGAAGATGTCACGCAAACCATACGTACCGAACGTGTGGGGGAATATGCCTCAAAAGTTGCGGCAGTACCTGAATTGCGCACAGCATTACTTGCACGTCAGCATGCCTTTGCCCAAGCACCGGGCTTGGTTGCAGATGGACGCGATATGGCGACCAGTATTTTCCCAAATGCGCAGGCTAAAATTTATTTAACTGCTTCGGCAGAGTCACGTGCACAAAGACGTGTAAAACAGTTGCAGGGTATGGGGCTGGATGCTAAAATAAGCGACATTTTAGCGAATATACAGGCTCGCGACAAACGAGACATGGAGCGCACAGTTGCTCCGCTCAAGCCTGCAGAAGATGCTTACATCATTGATAGTTCTGAGTTGAACATTGATGAAGTATTTGCATTAATGACAGCTTATGTCGATCAGAAGCTTGCTATTTGCCGCGCTTAACCGCGTGAAATAAACCTATTCAGCGAACGCATAGCTTGATCAGTTCTATACGGACTATGTAGACGCTTAACTAAACCGGCCTTGTCTGATCCAAGACCGCTGACTTTATCAGGTATATCATGACCGAATCTTTTGCAGCCCTCTTTGAAGAAAGCGAATTAAACCTCAACGTTGAAAAGGGTGCTGTCATCCAAGGCGTTGTAGTAAGCATCGACTCTGACTGGGTAACAGTTGATACTGGCCTTAAATCAGAAGGCGTTGTTGACCGCGCTGAATTCTTAAACGAACAACGCGAACTTGAAGTTCAAGTTGGTGACACCGTTGATGTTGTTGTTGAAGCACTTGACAACGGTATGGGCCAAACTGTTTTATCACGTGAAAAAGCGAAACGTGCTGAAACTTGGACTAAACTTGAAAAAATCTTTGAAGACGGCGAAATCGTTACTGGTGTTATCTCTGGTAAAGTTAAAGGCGGTTTCACTGTAGACATCGGTCCAGTTCGTGCGTTCTTACCAGGTTCTTTGGTAGACACTCGTCCTATCCGTGACACAACTCACCTTGAAGGTAAAGAGTTAGAGTTCAAAGTTATCAAACTTGATGCTAAACGTAACAACGTTGTTGTATCTCGTCGTGCAGTTATGGAAGCTGAATCTTCAGCTGACCGTGAAGCGCTTCTTGCTCAGCTTGAAGAAGGTCAAACTGTTACTGGTACGATTAAGAACCTTACTGACTACGGTGCATTCGTTGACCTTGGCGGTATCGACGGTCTTCTTCACATCACTGACATGGCTTGGAAACGTATCAAGCATCCATCAGAAGTGGTTGAAGTGGGTCAAGAAGTTACTGTTAAAGTACTTAAATTTGACAAAGAGCGTAACCGCGTATCTCTAGGTCTTAAGCAATTAGGCGAAGATCCATGGTTAGCGATCATGAGCCGTTATCCTAAAGGTTCTATCGTTAAAGCTCGCGTAACAAACTTAACTGACTACGGCTGTTTCGCAGAAATCGCTGAAGGCGTTGAAGGTTTAGTACACGTTTCAGAAATGGACCACACTAACAAAAACATCCACCCATCTAAAGTTGTTCAGATTGGTGACGAAGTTGACGTTATGGTTCTTGAAGTGGACGAAGAGCGTCGTCGTATTTCTCTTGGTATTAAACAAACTCGTGCTAACCCATGGGAAGAGTTTGCTAAGAACCACGACAAAGGTGAAAAAGTTTCAGGTACAATCAAGTCAATCACTGACTTCGGTATCTTCATCGGTTTACCAGGCGGTATCGATGGCCTAGTTCACTTGTCTGACATTTCTTGGAACGAGCAAGGCGAAGAAGCTATTCGTCGTTACAAGAAAGGTGACACTGTTGAAGCGGTTATCCTTTCTGTAGACGCTGAAGGCAACCGTATCAGCCTTGGTATCAAGCAATTGAACAGCGATCCATTCAACGATTTCTTAGCTGCTAACGAACGTGGTGCTTTGGTTAAAGGTACTGTAACTGCTGTTGATGCTCGTGGCGCAACTGTTAAGTTAGCTGACGAAGTTGAAGCAACACTTAAAGCATCTGAAATCAACCGTGATCGCGTTGAAGATGCAACTAAGTTCTTGGAAGTTGGTCAAGAAGTTGAAGCGAAAATCATCAACGTAGACCGTAAATCTCGCTCTATCAACTTGTCTATCAAAGCGAAAGACGAAGCTGAAGAGAAAGAAGCTGTTGCTAACTTGAAAACTGCAACTAGCGGTCAAGACAATGGTCCTAAGACAATTGGTGACTTGATCAAAGCTCAAATGGGCAACTAAGTTGCGGGTAAACTGTATGGTTAATGTAAATTAGCACATACTTTTTACACAAATACTGTAAACGGTAGCGTAGTATTCAATTATTACGCTACCGTTTTGTATTTAAACAGGTTATTATCAGTTTAGGTAAAAGTAGCTTGATAATTAAAGAGGTCGCAGATGACTACTGAAGCACTTAATAAGTCTGATTTGATAGAACGAATTGCTTTGAAAAATCCACATTTGGCTGAGCCATTGGTGGAAGAAGCTGTGAAGATCATGATTGATCAAATGATTGCATCACTATCGGCAGATAACCGAATTGAAATTCGTGGATTCGGTAGTTTTGCATTGCATCACCGTGAACCACGTGTAGGTCGTAACCCAAAAACAGGTAAGTCTGTAGAAGTTGCGGCTAAAGCTGTACCGCACTTTAAACCGGGTAAAGCACTACGTGATGCAGTAAACGAGTCTGTAAATAAATAAAATTCCTAGGGGTGTTTATGCGTTACGTTCTAGTCGCTATTTTAGTTATTCTATTTGGATATTCTCTGGCATTGGTTTTGCAAAACGGCACTGAACTTTCAGTTGACCTGTTATTTACTCAAGTGCCTGCAATGCGTTTGGGTCTATTGCTACTGATTACATTGGCACTTGGTTTGGTGCTAGGGTTATTGTTGGGCGTGCAGGTTTTCCGTGTATTCCAAAATAGTTGGGAAATTAAGCGACTACGTAAAGATATTGAATACCTACGCAAAGAGCAAATTCATGCAGCTCAACTGGCTGCTGCTGAAGCTGCTGCGCATACTCGTCATGAAAAAACGGTATTAGATGTGCATACTGAAGATCGTTCTTCTAATGCACTTTAATTTGCTCTGTTGAGCGAATTGATCATCAACACCTCAAGGTTATCTTGGGGTGTTTTTTTATGTGTGCCTTTGACGAATGGCTGATTATCGCTGCGATGGGGGATAAGCTGTCTTTTTGACTATCTGCTTGGCACGAATCACTTTATAATAGCGACTCTTTGTCAAATCCATAGGTAATTCTCTTGAGTATCATTGTTGCCCTCGATGCTAAAAGCCAATATGACGCCTTAACCATTGCAGAACAATTAGACCCTGCATTATGTCGAGTAAAAGTTGGTAAAGAGTTATTTACCCATGAAGGTCCTGCAGTCGTGAAAGCCTTGCATGACAAAGGTTTTGAGGTTTTTCTAGATTTGAAATTTCACGATATTCCAAATACAACGGCTCAGGCTGTATGTGCTGCAGCAGATTTAGGCGTATGGATGGTCAACGTGCATGCTTCAGGTGGTCGCAAAATGATGGAAACCTGTGTGGAGCGTTTAAAAGCAGGGAATTATCAGACGCAACTGATTGCAGTGACTGTACTGACTTCTATGGGGCGTGAAGATTTAAAAGATTTAGGTTTAGATATTGAGCCTTTTGAGCAAGTTCAGCGTTTAGCTAAACTCACTAAAGAAAGTGGTTTAGATGGTGTGGTGTGTTCTGCGCAAGAAGCCAAAATGCTGCGTGAAACCTTAGGGCAAGATTTTGCTTTAGTAACTCCAGGGATTCGTCCTGAAGGTTCAAATGCCGATGATCAAAAACGTATTGTGACTCCAAAACAAGCTATGCTAGATGGCTCTACGCATTTGGTGATTGGTCGTCCAATTACAAAATCTGAAAATCCGCGTCAGACTTTGAAAGATATTTTAGCGACGCTTTAATTTTACTATCGCTGACTCTCTAAAAGGAAGATAAGCCCTCTCTCTAACTCTCGCCTAAATAGAGCGCAAACCCTCTCTCCAACTCTCTCCCAGAGGGAGAGATGACAATTGTTGATTCTTTTTAAATAGCAGCCAATACACTTACAGCAATGGGTGCAAGGATTGACAATACAAATCCACTGACCATGGCATGTGGAATAAAATCGTTGCCACAGGCTTGTTTTACCATGGGCAAAGTGACGTCCATGGCAGTTGCGCCTGCGGCAGAAATTGCAGCACGTGGATAACGCCATCCCAAAATATACATCAGCAATATCGCAAAAATCTCTCTGAATAAATCATTCATTAACGCAATACTACCCAATTCGGCATTGCGAAGTTCCGACACCACAATCCCGCTCATGGAATAAAATCCATAACCTTGTGAGAGCATAAGCAAATCTTGTAGAGCGATGGGGAGCCAAAGTGCGCAAAGTAGTACCCCTGCAACTGAACCGAAAATACAGCCTACGGGCACCATTAAAATTTTCCAATTCAGCCAAGAACGATCTAAAGGCGAATAAGCGAGATCGAGTCCAATCATCCACATAAACAGCAACAGTAAATACCAAGTGTTGATCTGAACTTGGAAATCCATAGCACTAAAAAGTAGATGCAGCACGTAGCCTGCCAATAGTGCAAAAAAGGCATAACTGATGTTGATGCAGGATTGAATCAACAACTGTAATGAAACTTTGCCTTGCGTTGCTTGCAGCCCCAAACCTTTGTAAAGCAAATAACAACACAGAAAAGCACCAATTGATGTAGCAAATGCAATCTGTAAAGCTGTAGATAGAATATGCGATGGCTGCTGTAATGAACCGAACGTTTGTGAAAATTCCATTGCAATTGCAATTAGCAGGATATAGCTAAAATACGGCAGCAGTTGAAACGCAATTTTTTCGATTATTCGAGGAAGGCGTTTTGCCAGTACAAAGCCTAGACATAAACAGCAGAGTAATTGGAAAATCAGCCAAAGAGATTGCATGAGATCAACAGGTGGGAGATAGATAAAAACCTGTTGATTATGCCAGTTTGCTTTTAAAAGCGGAAATTTATGCCGCTTTACTGATTAATCTGAAATCACTCGGATGCAGCGACTTGGTTTTTAGCCAATATTTCCAAGTATAGGTTGGCCAAAGTGCAAAGTTTTTTCCACCATCTTGTTGATACCAACTTACACAGCCAGATTGCCAAACCGTGTTATTTAGCATGTCTTGCACATCGTGGTTAAATTGATCTTGTACTTGATCTTTTACTACAATTGCATTGCTCTGTGATTGTGCCACCAAATCCATCATTTGCAGAATGTAATCGACTTGCGATTCGATCATAAAAATAACCGAGTTATGCGCCAAAACTGTATTTGGCCCAAGCAACTGAAACAGGTTCGGAAAACCTTTGTGGCTAATGCCGTAATAGCTTTCTGCGCCATCTTTCCATGCCTGTTTTAATTCAACGCCATGTTCACCAATGCAGCTAAATGGCTGTAGATAGATACGCGGATCGGTAATAAAGCCTGTGCCATAAATCAGACAATCAATTTTTCGCATTTTACCATCTTTGGTGATGATGCTGTCTGCAGTCAATTCCTGTATTGCATCAGTCACTAATTCGACGTTGTCACGGTTAAAAGTTGGGAAGTATTTATTGGACACTAAAATACGTTTACATCCCATAATGTAGTCAGGCGTGAGTTTTTGTGCCAATTGTTTGTCTTTGACCTGAAAACGAATAAAGGCTTCTGCCAGTTTTTGGGTATATTTCATCACGCTAGGTTGCATGATTGGAATTGCACGTGATTCATTCGACCAATACAAACGCGCACGATGCAACTTTCTAAACCAGTCTGCTTGTTTAAACAGTTTTTTCTCAATATTCAGATATTTGCGTTCATCTCGTGGAATGACCCATGTAGCTGTACGTTGCATGACATATAACTGTTTAACTTGAGGTGCAATTTCAGGAATGTATTGAATCGCGCTGCCGCCTGTGCCAATAGATGCCACAACTTTGCTATTTAAGTTGTATTGATGATCCCATTGAGACGAGTGAAAAACCTTGCCCTGAAACTTTTCAATGCCTTTAATGTGCGGGATTTGTGGCACATGCAGTGGGCCAGAAGCAAAGACTAAATATTGGCAACTCAATTGTCTGCCATCTTTTAACGCAACATGCCATACACAGTCTTTTTCATGGTATTCGGTATGCACCACTTCGCTGTTAAATTGGCAATATTCGCGCAGATTAAACTGTTGCACCACATCTTGAATATACTGAAAAATTTCTGGTGCTTCGGCATAGCGTTTTGACCAGTCAGTTTTGGGTGCAAATGACAATGAATACAGATGCGACTGCACATCACAAGCCCCGCCAGGGTATTGATTTTCACGCCAAGTACCACCCACTTCATTAGACTTTTCTAAAATCACAAAGTTATGAATGTTGCGTTGTAGCAAACGAATCGCCATGGCTAATCCACCAAAGCCTGCGCCAATAATTGCGACTTGATAATGAGCCGCTGCATCCTGCATGAAGACATCCTTATATTTATTTTGTTTGACTTGAGTTTGTTTGAGTCAGGATAGAATAAGCCAGCATGTGGTAACATGATCGTGCTGACATAAAAATTGATATTTTCGGCAATTTCTATCTGTGGATGAATCGGGTAAAAAGGATATTCCGTTTCGCACTGTTCATTTTATGAAAAGATCCATACTTGGCTTAATGTATTTAATACAAGGCATGCGTAAAGCAGGCGTTGATGTCGATGCAAAATTGCAAAGTATCGGCTTGCGTGCAGATGCGCTGGATACCAGTTCAATTATTCATCCGAGTTTGGAATGGGATATTCTCAAAGTCATTGGTGAAGATGTAGAGCCTGAAATGGGGCTGTTTATTGGACAGCATTATGCTTTGGCAGGTTATGGTCCTTTACTGATGTTATTGGTGACCAGTCCAGATATTGCCACTGCATTAGAAAAAGGGATTCAATATCAGGGATTGACGCATTTAAGCGGGAAACTAAGTTTACAATATAGCACGCGACATATTGCATTGTGTTATCAACCCAATGATTTACATAGTAGTTTAGGTGTATTACGTGCGCAGTGTGAAATTTCAGGCACATTCAAATTTATTCAAGACCTATATAAAATGATGGGAATGAGTGCGCCACGTATTCGCATAGAATTGCCATTTGTACAGCCGCAGCAAAGTGAAGTTTTGCAAACTTTTTATGATTATTACGGTCAAGATATTGTTTTTAATCAACCCCAAGCAGCGTTTTGGTTTGATGATGCAGTTCTCACAGCACGTATTCCATCTGCCGATGCAGTCACTTTTAGTAGTTATGAAGCCAAATGCGTGATTGAGTTAGAGCGACTTAAACTCGAAGATGATGCGCCTTCGGTGGTACAGCGCGTGAAAGATTATTTGGAATTACAACAAGGCAGTATGCCGAGCATGGCAGAAACAGCACATGCTTTGCAAATTCCTGAACGGACATTGCGCCATCAACTGCAACAATTGAACACTAGTTACAAACAAATTCGTGAAGATCTTATCAAAGATAAAGCATTGCGATTAATTGAATATCAGGAATATTCAATTGAAATGATTGCAGAGTTACTTGGTTATTCAGAACCTGCGGCATTTAATCATGCCTTTAAGCGGTGGTTTGGACAAAGTCCACGCCAATATACAAAATAGCCTAAGTATTTTGCAAACTATGCCAAAGTGCTATATCTCGTGATTCGATCTTCGTTATAATCTATTTGCCCAAATAAGTACTGATGAATATGTCTGATTTTAATTCGCCACAAACCACAGCCTTTACTCCATTATCGCCTGCGGAGCGTTATGCACAAGCGTTAGCCTCTGGACAATTTATGCCAGATGATGCGCAGGCGCAGGCTGTACACGAACTTGAGCGTGTGTGGCAGGAATTAATTCAACGCTATAAAGCATCAAAAAAAGCGTTCCGCCGTTTCCGCCGCCAAACAGCACCACAGGGTGTTTATATGTGGGGTGGTGTAGGTCGTGGTAAAACATGGCTCATGGATCAGTTTTACGACTCGATTCCATTTAGACGTAAAACACGTATGCACTTTCACCACTTTATGCAGCATGTGCATCGTGAACTGAACAAACTTTCAGGGCAGCGTAACCCGCTCGATTCTGTTGCAGACCAAATTTATAAAGATGCAGTGGTGATTTGTTTCGATGAATTTTTCGTATCTAACGTGACTGATGCGATGATTCTGAGTGACTTGTTCCAAAAATTATTCCATCGTGGCATTACTTTGGTGGCAACATCTAACATCGCCCCAGACGGTTTATATAAAAATGGTATCCATCGAGATCGTTTTATTCCAACCATTGAAATGGTCAAAAAACATTGCCAAGTGCTAAATGTCGATGCTGGTGTAGATTATCGCTTACGTGTTTTGAAACAGGCGCAATTATTTAAATCGCCTTTAACGCATGATAATCAAAACTGGATGGCACAGCGTTTCAGTGCTTTGAGTAATACACAACATTATTCTTCTGAGCCAATTATTATCAACCAACGTATTGTTGAAACAATTGCGCATACTGAAGATGTGTTGTGGTGTGAATTTTCAGAACTGTGCTTTAAACCGCGTAGTCCTGCAGACTTTATTGAAATTGCCAACATCTACAACACGGTTTTGGTGAGCAATGTACCGCATTTAACAGACTTCTTGTCTGAAGGAACACGTCGTTTTATTTATTTGGTCGATGAATTTTATGATCGTGGTGTCAAGTTATTACTGACTTCTGAAGATTCGATTATTGAAATTTATCAGGGCGAAAAACTGGCATTTGAAATTGAACGCACACGTTCACGTTTATTGGAAATGCAGTCTGATGATTACTTAAATGAAGAACATCGACAGATACAGGCCACCGAAGCCAAACATCAAATCAGTTGATCTTTTAAGCGCCTAGAACTAGGCGCTTTTTTATGATAGAAAAGATGTGACTGTTGGTTTTATCGACATTTTGTCATAAACATGGCTTAATCTTGAAGGGTTGCAATAAGACTGACGTCGATTTTTACAACAAAATCTGAACTTAAGTCTAATTTCGACATTTCAAAAACTTTATACACTGTAAAAGTGTATTTAGATGAGTAATAGTGTCGTGTTTCTGATCAGGATTTATGATGATTGTTGTCATTCATCTTGTAATAAATGATCGTTATTTTGAAATGTGATAATACTATTCAGCTAAATATAAATCAGTATACTAGAATCTCTTGTATAAAAAGTAGCAATATCAGGAAAGACAATGACTGCACGTATTCAAAAAGGCAAGTTAGCGATTGCTAAAGAACTTTACGATTTCATCGAAAATGAAGCATTACCAGGTTCTGGTTTGGACAGTGATACATACTGGAAAAACTTTGAGCAAGTCGTTGTCGATCTTAGCCCTAAGAACAAAACATTACTCGCAAAGCGTGATGAGCTTCAGGCTAAAATTGATGAATGGCACCGCAATAATACATTTGAATTAGAAGCTTACAAAGCTTTCTTGACTGAAATTGGCTACTTATTACCAGAAGTAGAAGATTTTCAAATTACCACCGAAAATGTTGATGAAGAAATCGCATTATTGGCTGGTCCACAGCTCGTAGTACCTGTACGTAACGCACGTTATTGCTTGAACGCAGCAAACGCACGTTGGGGTTCGTTATATGACGCACTTTACGGTTTTGACGTTATTTCTGAAGAAAATGGCGCAGAAAAAGGTAAAGGCTACAACCCAGTTCGTGGTGAAAAAGTAATTGCATTCGCGAAAAACTTCTTAAATGAAACTTTCCCATTGGCGCAAGGTTCACATGCCGACGCGACTCAATATGCTGTAGAAGCAAACAAACTTGTTGTTCGCCTAAAAGATGGTTCTACAACAACTGTTGCGGATAGCTCTAAATTCGTTGGTTACAATGGCGAAGCTTCTGCACCAACTGAAATCGTACTGAAAAATAACGGCCTGCACGCAATCATCCAGATTGATGCAAACAGCCCAATTGGACAGACAGATGCAGCTGGCGTGAAAGATGTTGTGCTTGAAGCGGCTGTAACGACGATTCAAGACTTGGAAGACTCTGTTGCAGCAGTTGATGCTGAAGAAAAAGTTGAAGGCTACCGTAACTGGTTAGGCTTGATGAAAGGTACGCTTGAAGAGTCTATCGAGAAAAATGGCAAGACCATTACCCGTAAACTAAATGCTGACCGCACCTTCAAAAATGTTGAAGGCGGTGAGACCAAGGTTCATGGCCGTTCATTGATGCTGCTTCGTAACGTGGGTCACTTGATGACAAACCCGGCGATCCTTGTAGATGGCGAAGAAATTTATGAAGGCATCATGGATGCATTGGTCACTCCATTGCTTTCTGTGGCTGATATCCGTGGTGAGAACACGATCAAGAACTCACGTACCGGTTCTATGTATATCGTTAAGCCAAAAATGCACGGTCCAGAAGAAGTAGCATTTGCGGTTGAGCTGTTTGAACGTGCTGAACAAGCGCTTGGCTTACCTGCTAAAACCCTGAAAATCGGTATCATGGATGAAGAGCGTCGTACCTCTGTTAACCTGAAAAACTGTATTGCTCAGGCGAAAGACCGTACCATCTTTATTAACACCGGTTTCATGGATCGTACAGGTGATGAAATCCATACCTTCATGGAAGCAGGTCCATTTGTTCGTAAAGGCGAAATCAAAGGCCAAAAATGGTTCCCAGCTTACGAAAACCGTAACGTCATGGTAGGTCTACAAACAGGTCTACGTGGTAAAGCACAGATTGGTAAAGGCATGTGGCCAAAACCAGACATGCTGTTAGACATGTACAAAACCAAGACTGAACATCCTGAAGCAGGCGCAAGCTGTGCATGGGTTCCGTCTCCAACAGGTGCAGTGATTCACGCGATTCACTACCATCAAATTAATGTAGCAAACCGTCAGCAAGAATTGCTTGCAACTGAAGCATTGCCTTTAGATGATTTGTTAACTCCACCTCTTGCAACTGATACCAACTGGTCTGAAGAAGAGAAACTAAAAGAACTGGAAAATAACTGCCAAGGTATCTTGGGTTATGTCGTTCGTTGGGTTGATCTGGGTGTAGGTTGTTCTAAAGTTCCAGACATCAATGATGTGGGCCTGATGGAAGACCGTGCAACTTTACGTATTTCTTCTCAGCACGTTGCCAACTGGTTACGTCACGGAATTGTAACGCGTGAACAGGTTGAGGAAGTAATGCAGCGCATGGCGAAAATTGTAGATCAACAAAATGCTGATGATCCACTATACACGCCTATGTCTAACGACTTTGCTAATAACATTGCATTCCAAGCTGCATCTGACTTGATCTTCAAAGGTGGCGAGCAACCTTCTGGTTACACAGAGCCACTTTTACACGCAGCGCGTTTAAAGTTAAAAGGTTATACAGGTGATTAATCCTTTAGGATTTGATTTACTGATTGTGTAATACAAACAAATGAGCCTCTTCGGAGGCTTTTTTGTTGCCTGTATTTTGCTTATGGTTTTTTGAAAATTTTGCAGCTGAATAGTTACAGGATGTACTTGCTGCTAGAAAAACATCAAGCTGCGGAGTAGAGTGAAAGTCATATATAAAAAGTAGCGCAAGGACAAATACATGCCAGCATATCAAGATTTGAATCAACAATTTATTGGCGGCAAGTGGTCGGTTGGGACATCTACTAAAACCATTCCAAACTTGAATCCATATCATCAAACTACAATTTTTGAGATGCAGGGCGCCAGCGTGGTAGATGTTGATAGTGCCTATAGTACAGCGCAAAAAGCTTTTGATGAACAATTGATTCAATCCACAAGTCTGCGTCAATACATCATTAATAACTTAGAGCAAGTCATTCAGCAACGACGCGAAGAAATTATCCAGTGGCTGATTGATGAGTCGGGCAGTACCCGTTTAAAAGCCAATATCGAAGTCGATGCTGCTTTAGGGATTATTCAAGAAGCTGCACAATTTCCCGAGCAAATGACCACGACGCAACTGGAAAGCAAAGATCCGAAAGTCCGTAGTGTTGTTTTGCGTAAACCTTTGGGTGTTATTGCTGTGATCAGTCTGAACCGTACCGGGTTTGTCGGAGAGTCAATATTCTGAGAGACTATCCCGATGACAAAATTAAAATATACCCCTGAAATCAGAGAAAGAGCGGTTCAATTATTGATTGAATCTGAAAAAGATTATCCATCGAATTGGGCTGCGATCACCGCTATTGCTCCCAAGATAGGTTGTACTCCTGAAACACTACGTGTTTGGTATCAAAAATATTTAGATAAACAAAATCCAGTTAAAGTACAGCAGCTTTCAGACCAAGAACGTATCAAACAACTCGAACGCGAAAATAAAGAACTGCAACGCGCCAATGAGATTCTACGTAAAGCAGCCGCTTTTTTCGCCCAGGCGGAGCTCGACCGCCCACACAAATAATGGTGGATTTTATCCATAACAATAAAGATCGATATGGTGTTGATGCGATTTGTAGGATTTTACCGATCGCAGCTTCAACCTATTACCGAACTTTAGATCTCGCTGACAATCCAGAACATCGAGCGAAACGAGATCTACATGATGAGCATCATGCTGAACAAATTCAACGAATTTGGAAAGAAAGTTCAGGTCGATATGGTGTGCGTAAGGTCTGGCAACAATTGAAACGTGAAGGTTATGTTATCGCACGTTGTACAGTTGCTCGATTGATGCAGAAGCTAGCTATACAAGGTGTTTGGCGTGGTAAGAATAAACAAACCACCCGTAGCCGAGATGATCAAAAAAGAGCAGATGATTTAGTGAAACGTAATTTTAATGCTGATCATCCTGACCCTTGCGAAGCAGTGCTTCTCAGGTGAGTGACTTTACGTATATTCAAACTCATTCAGGCTGGGTCTATACCGCCTTTATTATTGATGTGTTCTCACGAGCAATTGTTGGATGGAAAGTATCTACACGGATGAATACAGATATGGTGCTCGATGCACTTGAGCAAGCATTGCACGATCGAGGCATGCCAAAGAATGTGATTCATCATTCCGATAGAGGTGTTCAATATCTTTCTATTCGCTATACCAATCGTTTAGAAGCTGCAAATTTACGAGCATCAGTCGGTACGACTGGTGATTCATACGATAATGCTTTGGCTGAAACGGTGAATGGCTTATACAAAACAGAGGTGATTGAATATTTAAAAGCAGATTGGCAAGGTTTAGCAGATGTACAACTTGCGACACTAAACTGGGTAGATTGGTTCAATAAAAAGCGTGTACACAGTGCACTGGGTTATGTATCGCCTTTTGAGTTTGAAGCAATGTACTATGATAAGATTAACCCGTTAGGTCAGGTGGCCTAACTTAAATAAAAAAGTCTCCGACAAACCCGGTACGGTTCAGTCCGTGGAATTTCCCTTTCCATTTGTCTATGCGTTCAGTGGTTACAGCGATTGCTTGTGGTAATAGTGTAGTGCTCAAACCTGCCAGTGATACGCCAGTCACAGGTGGAACTATACTCGGTAAACTGTTCGAAGAAGCAGACTTGCCTGCAGGCGTACTCAATGTGGTGGCGGGTGCGAGTCGTGAAATTGGTGATTACTTTGTTGAGCATGCAACTCCTAAAATGATTTCATTTACAGGCTCTACAGAAGTTGGACAGCATGTAGGGCAACTGGCCGTTGCGGGTGAGCATTTAAAACGTGTCGCCTTAGAACTCGGTGGCAATGCACCTTTAGTCATTTTGGATGATGCAGATATAGATTTGGCCGTAGAACTAACTGTGATGGGGCGCTTTTTGCATCAAGGTCAAATTTGCATGAGTACCAATCGGGTCATTGTCGATCAGTCTATTTATGCAGCCTATCTTGAAAAATTGTTAGCAAGTGTGTCGCAATTAGTAGTAGGTGATCCGAATAAAAATGACACCTTGATTGGGCCAATTATTAATGCAGAACAGGTGAAAAAGCATCAGCATATTATTCAAAAAGCACAGGCGCAGGGTGCAGAATTGGTTTATGCGGGCGGGGTTACGGGGAACTTAGTTGCACCACATGTTTTTGTGAATGTCGCTGCCGATTCAGAAATTGTACAAAATGAAAGTTTTGGACCTATTTTACCGATTCTCAAAGCAGCAGATACCGCACATGCCTTACAGTTAGCGAACGATACACGCTATGGTTTATCTGCTGCTGTATGCACTACAAATGTAGAACGCGGTGCAGAATTTGCAGCACAGTTTGATGTTGGAATGACACATATTAATGGTATTACCGTTGCCGATCATGCCAATGCACCGTTTGGTGGTGAGAAAAACTCAGGCTTAGGTCGTTTTAATGGGCGCTGGATATTTGAAGAATTTACCCGCACGCATTGGCTGACATTGCCAGCTTAACGGTAATTATTTGTCCTGCGTTTTGTTTGAGTAAGAAGGAATGCGTGGGTGCGCACTTACTGTTCATGATCAAAACGCATAATATAGTGCGTGTGTCTAATCATCCAATTTGTATATGTGTGCCAATTTTAAACCAATAAGCATAGCGCAATTATCTGCATTAGGTCTGCCTGAAATTCCGTTTGAATATGCTGAAGAAGCGTATCCAAATTCGAGTGTGCCACTATTGTTTAAGTCTGAACAAGGTTTAGAGTGGCGCTCGGTGAATTTTGGCTTGATTCCCAAATGGGCGGAAGACAGAAGTATTGCGCAAAAAACCTATAATTGCCGTAACGAAACTTTATTAGAAAAACCAAGTTTTAGTGAAGCTGCTTATAAGTGTAAATTTGGCGCGATTGTTGTGTCAGAATTTTATGAATCCAAATATATAGACAGTAAACCGCAGCGTTGGGGGGTACGTCGTAAAGATGGACAGGCCTTTTTTATTGCAGCACTGTATGAAATTTGCCGTTTAAAGGATGGGCAAGGCACGGAAGAAATTGTCCGTTCTGCGAGTATGATTACCATGGACGCAATTGATCACGCGATGATGAAGGAATTTCATGAGCCTGGGCCAGTCAAACGTTCTGTTATTGTTATTCCACATGCACGTTTAGATGAATGGCTAAGTTTGAAAACACCGAACATACACAGCTTTGTGCAGGGCTTTCCTTTAGACGAGTTTGAGTGTTCACATGTACCAAAAGCAAAGATCGAAAAAGTAAGCCCCCAGCTTAATTTTTTCGATCTTTAAGTACATCTTGTGCTTATATAGGATAAGAACAGATGTGGAACAATAACGTGATGTTTAGCGTGCTAAATTATTAAAAATATGACGTAAACTTTCCATCATTTTTTCAATTTGTAGTGGAGTTAAACCATCAAATGACTGCTCTAAAACAACGCTAGTCAGATCATTAATTTTGTTGGTCATCTCATTACCTTTTTCAGTAAGCACGACACGAGTGATACGCGCATCATCATCACAAGAATAAGTTTCAACCAAACCTTCATCTTTTAAACGATAAACAATTTTAGTTGTAGTTGACATTTTTGACACCACCATGTCTGACAAATCAGACACACTCGCATGTGCTTTTGACCTTAATGCCAATAAAATACGACGGCGAGAATTATCTAAACCATACTTTTTAAGTGCCTGATCGACATTCTGTACATATTGAGCATGTACTTGTGTGACCCAATAATACGGAAATTGTTCAATATCATATTGGTCGGCGGATGGTAGAAATTTTGAATATTTCTTGGACATTGCATATTCCCTGCATTGTTTTAATTGTATTTTTGATATTTCACATTTTATGTGAAAACTCATGTGCTTAGCAAGATGCTTTCAGTGGCTAAAATTTGGTTGAAATCTGACGAAATATGATGAATCTCGATTTAGAAGCTGGCTTTGAAATGGCTATTTTTCCAAGCGCGTAGGCATTTGTTTAAGTTCAATCCATATTCATGTGTCATATCAATTAATCCTATAGTATTGTTTTAGTTGGGATTATTGGTGAATTATCCTGTTTTATAAGTTGAATTATCAATTTGACCATCAGCTTGAGCTGCATTTTAGTTAAAAAAATACATTTGTACACTTGGCTTTTAGGTGAAAGTGCGGGCTACTGCGCTGGATTTTACGGAAAATTTATAAAACTTGGTCTAATTTATTATAAATAATTATTGTTTATCATAATGTTAGACTTGTATAAAAGTGTAGATTGGTTTGGGGTTTCAATCTATGACTAATGGGTCTAAAAATACATTACAATTCATTTGACATATTCAATCCATTTTCACAGCATTTGTTTGGTTGTCATAGCTCTAAAAAAAACTAAGAATATGAAAAATAAAGTAAAAACCATCTTATAGATCATACGGTTTAGTTTTTTTTAAAAAAATTAAAAATATAATTACAAATGTTCAAGATTGTGCATAATTAAGCTATCTATTGCTAAAAAGGTTACTTTTATGGATCCGTCGCCGTGCGCAGGTCTACTTTATATCTCGATTTCTGCTAACTATCTCGGAGATATGAACTGATGGAGTTTTTATTAGATCCGGGAATATGGGTTGGTTTAATTACACTTATTATTCTAGAAATCGTATTAGGTATTGATAACCTAGTCTTTATTGCAATTCTTGCAGAAAAATTACCTCCAGAACAGCGTGATAAAGCCCGTGTCATTGGCTTATCTTTAGCGTTGCTTATGCGTTTAGGATTGTTATTTGCAATCTCTTGGTTGGTTACTTTAACCGAACCGTTAATTACCATATTTGAAAAAACCTTCTCAGGGCGTGACCTTATTCTTTTAGGAGGTGGTTTATTCCTCGTCTATAAGGCTGTAGGAGAACTGCATGATAAGATGGAAGGTAAACCCGAAGTCAAAGTCACGACCAATGTGGTTTATGCAGGTTTTACCGCAGTAGTTGTACAAATTATTATTTTAGATGCAGTTTTTTCTTTAGACTCAGTCATTACCGCAATTGGTATGGTCGACAACATCTATGTGATGATGGTTGCGATGGTGGTTGCAATGTTGGTGATGTTATTTGCATCTAAGCCATTAACTGCTTTTGTAAACCGTCATCCAACAGTGGTGATTCTGTGTTTAAGCTTCTTATTGTTAATTGGTATCAGCTTAATTGCAGAAGGTTTTGGTTTTCATATTCCTAAAGGCTATATCTATTCGGGTATTGGTGTTGCGATTGCAATTGAAGCATTTAACCAATTTGGTCAGCGCAATGCTGCAAAGCATGAAGCAAAAATTCCGTTACGTCACCGTACTGCAGATTCAATTTTAAAATTGATGGGTGGTCGAGTTGAAACCAGTAGCCCTGATATGCATAACGAAGCACAAGAAGCGTTTGCAGATGAAGAGCGCTACATGATTGGTGGTGTCTTAACATTGGCAGAGCGTTCAGTCGCATCAATTATGACGCCACGTAGCCAAATTTCATGGGTCAATATTGAAGATTCACCTGAACAAATTCGTGAACAGATTTTATCTGTACCACACAGCTTATTTCCAGTGTGTCGTGGTAGTTTGGATAAAGTCATTAGCATTGTACGTGCCAAAGAGCTGTTGGATGTCTTAGATGAAGAAGAAGAGCTCAAAGCTTTAATTAAACGCCAGCGTCCAATTTACATTTTTGAAAAAATGAAAGTGATTGATGCGATCAATACGTTGCGTACTTCTAAAGGTTCTTTGGTTTTAGTCAGTGATGAGTTTGGTAATGTTCAAGGTTTGATCTCGCCACTGGATGTGTTTGAAGCGATTGCAGGTGAATTCCCTGATGCAGACGAGCAGTTGGATTTGGTTAAAATCAATGACAATGAATGGAAAGCAACAGGTATGTTGGATTTATATCAGCTTGAACTTGAACTGGGTATGATGGATCTAATTGAAGAAGATGCGGGTTATATTAGTGTCGCAGGGTTGATTTTAGATAAAACCCAAGGCGAAGTTCAGGTAGGTACGCAGTTGGATTATCAAGGTGTGCACTTTGAAGTGACAGAACTTGATGACAACCGTATTAAAACTGTGTTGATTCGATTACGCTAATTGCTAAACATAAAAATCTATCATTTAAAAAGCTCTGCTGAAATGGTGGAGCTTTTTTTATGGCGCAATAAAAAGATGGTGATATTCCATTCTGAAAATTTGTATCAACAAAAAATCTGGATTTTAAAAGTTGAACATGAGCAGCGTTTAATATGGAATAAAAAGAAGCAACCAAATAGGATTACAAATTTGGTTGCTTAAACAGTGAAAAAACAAAAAGCGAGAAACTAAAACCACAAAATGTCTAATTTGTAGGTGACGTCATCACTGAAAATTAAACTTCCAATTGATTTGCAATCACATCCCATAAATTTTGATGTGATTTTTTAAACATTGCCATGTGTCCAATGGTTTTATGTTGATAACGCTCTGGTACGAGTTCAATCATACTGGTCGGTGCTTGAGGATAGAGACGCAGTAAATCTAGTACATTGGCTTTAGTGGCAATTTCATCATCCGAACTCCAAATAGAAGTAATTGGGCAGCGAATATCATCGTGATAATGCTCTGTAACTGTTTTACCAACGGCATTGATCACATAACCAGTCTTGCTACAAAATTGTGCCCATTGTCGAGCCACATTTTTAGGTAAGTTTTCCCCCATACCAATCGCATTGGTTGGACCATAACCATGTGTAATTCTAGCAAGGGGGAAAATAAGATTAAACATCACTGGAGCTAGAAGGCGCGTACGACCTTTCAAACCTTTTGTGTGGCCTGTAGAGCCAGATACAGCGACTACTTTTGCCACTTTATGATATTCAGGATTAATCCCTAGTAATTGTCCGCCTGCACTATGTCCCAATAAAACGACCTGTTCGGCTTGTGTTTTTTGCAGTAAAGTATTGACTGCTGCAGGAATATCCAACTGCCCCCAATCAACAATGCTGGCTTCACATTGTTTTAATGGTTCATGCAATGAATCACCAATACCACGAAAATCAAAACACAGCACAGCATAGCCTTGTTCATTTAACCATGTGGCAAAAGCGTGATAAAAACTTTTGGTAATGCCTGTCGCGGGGCAAATCAAGACAGGTAGACGCTGTGCTTGCGTATATTGATTTGGATAATAACGGGCAGCTAGGGTATAACCATCTGCACAAATAATATTTAAGCTTTCAAAAGTGCTCATAATGTTTTTAAAAATGATAAGAATAAATTTAATTTACACGAGTTCTAAAAAGAAACTTGAGTTAATTCTGACTCTAAAGTCAAGCAGAGTGGTCTGTGAGTGTAGTTAAATAACCGCACGAAAAATAAAAAGAGTGTTTAGCATGGAAAGTTTATCTTTGGCAGTGCGCCTTGCGATTATCTTTAGTGGCATATTTTTGTGGGTGGGGATACTTACAGGCGTGTGGAAATATTGGCAAATTCGTGCTTCTGCCCAAGCGCGTGCGCATTATTATGTGGATATTGCACATCGCAGTAGCTTGTTATATGCGCCTGCGAGTTTAATTTTAGCGGTCTTGGCTTATTTTTGTATTTGGGATACGACTATTATTTTAATTTGTGTCATTCTAAATTTAGCATTTTTCAGTTTTTCTATTCTGAGTTATATCTTGCATGGATTGCTCAAAGACACCACCAATCAATTTAAACAACCGCATCAAATTGCAGCATGGACGTTACCAAGTTGGTGCATGAGTTTGGTAATGCTGTTATTAATTATGGCTGAATTGGGCGGGACGAGTGTGTTATTGCTCGGTGCAATCTACGGATTGTTGTAATTCTAATTGCTCAGTTTAATTTTTCTTAGGGGAGGGAGAAGATTTTCAGATGTTTACCGTTAAGTGGTGAGTAGAATCTATTTGATGAGTTTGGCGGCAGAGGAGTGATCCATCTGCCGCAAAGTGAAAGTGAAAAAAAGCTAAAATGAATGGGTGTTCGGGTAAAAATTAATGAATTTCTACGTTTTTATGTTTACGAAACTTTTGGTCAATAGATGTCCAAATCGCAAAGGCTATACATACCAATAAGGCATATAAAAAATAGGTTGGTTTCAAATTGCCTTGAATTGAGCCTTGTAGCAATAGGGTCAGCATTAGTGCAAAAGTGGTGCTTAAAAAAGTAACTAGATTGTGGTTAGCCTTCAGAGCGTTAATGAAGACTTGCGTAGTGAAATGTGAAAACATCTCCATCCCTCCTTATTATAAATTACTAAAATCAGAGCGTTTTAGTCAGATTGGTTATATTGTTCTACCTTATTTTGGAAACTATTTCAAGTCCTTATAATCATATTTTGATAAAAAACATCATTTCTGTAAGAAATATCACTATTTACTATCATTTATATAAAAAATAATAAAAATTAGCGCGTTTTTTAAGTCATATAAATAACATTACAATGGTACTAGCATATTTTATGCCAGCTATTTTTGAAGGCGACTATACGACTTTAGCGTTAATTTGAGATGTGTTTAAGATTGGTGAATGATTCATTTTGTTTTATTTTTTATTGAAAATATTTTAATTTCAATTCTTTATTATTCCTAAAGATTAATGGAATGTGTTCTGATCCTTGCTGATAAATTGTAAAAAGAAAACAGCTTTGGTCAAAAAAACAATAAGTGTGGGTTTGGGTAAAACCTGACAATTATTGTCTAACTTAAATTCGTATTTGGATAAAACACGCCTTTAATACAATGCAGCTTCAAAATAGAGCGCAACTTGAAAACATACCTAGCTCGAGATGCGTAATGGTTATTTTTTCATTCGATCACGAATTGCAGCAAATATAAAAATCAGCAATGCAGGAAACAACCAAGCGAGGTTTTGTTCGCTCAGCGGTAAATTGGTCAGTGAGGTCGGCAAAAATCTGGCTAAGTCTGCAGCCTTCATTGCATCAATGATGCCAAAGAGCAATGCAACTGCGGCAGTAGGTGCAATCACACGAGTTGGAATACGGAACAATCCCCAGAAAAAGCTGAGTAGAATGACCACAATTGCAGGTGGATAAATCGCGCTTAAAATAGGCACTGAAACTGCAATGAGTTTGGTGAGTCCAAGATTGGAAATAACAAAGGCAAAGCCCACTAAAATAAATACCCAACGGCGATAATGAATTTTAGTAATTTGCTCAAAATATCCAGCACATGCGCATGTCAGTCCAATTGCCGTAACCATGCAGGCAATAAAAATCATTGCAGCTAAAAATACCGAGCCAAATCCGCCAAAAGCATGTTGCACATAGGCATGTAAAATGACTGCACCATTACTGGCATTGGCGGCAACATCGTGACTGCCCATCCCCAGTTTAAATAGGCTTAGATAAACTAAAGTTAAACCGATCCCTGAAATTAAACTTGCCCATACCGCATAGCGGGTGATGAGTTTTTTATCAGTTACGCCACGTGAACGAATCGCATTAATAATCACAATCCCGAATACCAATGCACCTAAGGTATCCATAGTGAGATAACCGTTAATAAAGCCTTCAGATACAGGACTGTTCACATAATTGTGAATGGCAGGTGAAATTGTACCTGTCGGAATAATAAATGCAGTGATGCCTAAAATTAGTAATGACAGAATTTTAAGCGGGGAAAGTACATAGCCCACTGTATCTAAAATTTTGTGTGGATACAGTGAAACTAACATCACCAAGGCAAAATAGATGGCGCTATAAATGAATAAGGTACTCGCGGAATCGCCAAAATAGGCAGAGAAACCAATTTCATAAGATACGGTAGCGGTACGTGGTGTGGCGAAAAGCGGGCCAACCGCTAAATAACAGACGACTGTTAAAATTAAGCTCGCGATTTTGCCTAAAGGCGAACTTAAAATTTGTATAGAACCTTCGACACGTGACAACGCCATAATGGTAATCACGGGTAAGCCAACTGCGGTAATGAGAAAACCGAGCGCAGCAAGCCAGACGTGTTCGCCCGCTTGCTGTGCCACGATAGGTGGGAAAATAATATTACCTGCACCAATAAACAGCGCAAAGGTCATAAAACCCAAGGCAATAATATCCCGTGTGCGTAAATTCGTCATGGGAGAGAAATAAGATGTAAACAAAAGAAAGCGATTTTAGTAGATCGAGCTATGATTTTCTAATTTATTTTATAGGTCATATGAATATTTTTTATGATATGTGTTTGTAGGCTATTTTAATCTTCACTATAAAAATTAAATAACTTACTGTTTATCTGATGTATTTTTGAAAAATGCTGATCCCACATAGTATAGATGGCTTATCTAGTATAAGTTTTGGTTGCTATTTTAAATGCGCAGTTCTTAAACAAAACTGTTGGTCGCATGACGATGGATACTTGTTTGGCAGCTTGAGCTGATTTTACAAGCCGAAAGGGTTAATAACTGCTAGTTGAAATCTACCTATTTCTATTTTATTATATACAAATGAGTAGATATGTTAGTATTGGCGTTGCAGCTAAAACACTGGGTGTTTCCATCCAAACCCTAAGAAGATGGGATGAGGAAGGCACTTTAGTCGCAGATAGAACCCCAAAAAATCACAGACGTTACGATCTAAGCAAGATCACACCTGAACTTATCCATGATCTATCAATTCAGAACAGCCGAAAAACTATTGCTTATGCAAGAGTATCTAGTCACGATCAAAAGGCTGATCTTGAGCGACAAAAACAAGTTTTGGAAATGTACTGTGCCAAGCAGGGATGGACATTTGAGATTATTAGTGATTTAGGCTCAGGGATGAATTATCACAAAAAAGGGCTTAAGGCTCTTTTGGATGGAATTATTAATAATGAAATTGGTCGATTGGTTTTAACCCACAAAGATCGATTATTACGTTTTGGTGCTGAATTGGTTTTTGCTTTATGTGAAGCTCGGAATGTTGAAATTGTAATTATTAATCAGGGTGAAAATTTGAGTTTTGAGGAGGAACTGTCTCAAGATGTCCTGGAAATTATCACTGTATTTTCAGCACGATTATATGGAAGCCGAAGTAAAAAGAACCAAAAGCTAATACAGGTGGTCAAGGAAGCACTATGAGTCGATTTATACGAGGGCATATCATTGAATTGATGCCCAATAATAAACAAGCAAGCCATTTTGCTCAGGCAAGTGGTGTTGCTCGTTTGTCGTATAATTGGGCTTTAAGAGAGTGGCAGCGACAATACAAGGCTGATAAGGAATATCGAGATCAGTGTGAGTATTATGATGTTGCGGTGAATGAAATGCTTCTTAATAGACCTAAAGAGAGTAAATTAAGAAAGCACCTAAACACTTTTAAATTTGAAAAATATCCTTTCATGAAGAAAGTGACTAAGTGCGCACCACAGTTGGCGATTAAGCAGTTGGGTAGTGCTTTTGATAGATTTTTTAACGGCAAATCAGGATACCCCAAGCCAAGAAAAAAAGGCAAGGATGACCGTTTTTCATTATCAAATGATCAATTTAGCGTAAAGGGTCGGTCTATTAAAATCCCTAATTTGGGTTGGGTGAAAATGACTGAGAATCTGCGCTATAAGGGTAAAATTCTCTCGGCCAAAATATTTAAACAAGGTGGTAAGTGGTTTGTATCAATCGCTGTCGAACTCACCCAGATCGAAAAGCTTAAACCGAAAACAGGTTTAAGTATCGGTGTTGATTTGGGTGTCTCTAATCTTGCCACCCTTTCAAATGGTGAGGTTATTCCTTCTAACGCACCACTTAAAAGACAGCTTGCAAAACTAAGGCGACTCAACAAGTCTTTTAGTCGTAAGAAAAAAGGTAGTCAGAATCGAGAAAAAGCAAAAGCCAAGCTATCTCGCCTGCACTATAAAATTGCCTGTCTACGCAAGAATAATCTTCATCAAGTCACAACGGATTTGGTAACACGTTTTGATGTGATTGCGATTGAAGATTTGAATGTTAAAGGCATGTTGAGGAATCGTAAACTCGCAAGAGCTATATCCGATATGGGTTTTTATGAGTTTAAAAGGCAGTTGATTTATAAAGCCAAACAGCATGGAAAATCGGTACTTTCGGTTGGTCGATTCTTCCCAAGTAGTAAAATGTGTTCGTGCTGTGGTGAATTAAATCAATCTCTCACACTTTCTGCGCGAGAGTGGAAGTGCTCAGTTTGCCAAACCATCCAAAATCGTGATGTTAATGCATCAATTAATATCCTGCGATATGCGGATAAAGATTTAATCACTGCATAAGTGGTGATTAAGGCGGTGAGTTACACCGTGACAGCCTATGGAATTGAGGTAATCCCTAAAGCAAATGTTTTAGGTTCTTGATGGTGAAGTAGGAATTAAACATCAAACCCACATTGAGTAGGTTTGAGTGGGTTTTAAATAACGGCTATAATCTCAGGCTTCAGGTCAGGAGTTCATCATGCGCGCCCTTAAAGTCAGCATTAAATCAGAGCAAGATATTGAGAAATTACGCATTTCGGGGCGTTTGGCTGCTCAGGTGTTGCAGATGATTGGCGAGCATGTCAAACCCAGAGTCACGACAGAATACTTAGATGATTTGTGTCACGATTATATTGTAAATACCTTAAAAGTCATTCCTGCCAATGTGGGCTATCACGGTTATACCAAAACCACCTGTATTTCACCCAATGAAGTGGTCTGTCATGGTATTCCATCATCCAAAACCATTTTAAAAGATGGCGACATTATTAATATTGATGTGGCAGTGATTAAAGATGGTTTTTATGGTGATACCAGTCGTATGTACTATGTGGGTCAGGTGAAACCAGAAGCGAAAAAACTGGTCGATACCACTTATGAGGCGATGCGCGCAGGGATTCATGCGGTGAAACCGGGCGCGACTTTGGGCGATATTGGCTATGCCATTCAAAGTGTGGCGCATCGTGAAGGGTTTAGCATTGTGCGTGAATATTGCGGACATGGTATTGGGCAGGTGTATCACGAACAACCAAGTGTGCTGCATTATGGTCAGCCTGGACAAGGCTTGGTGCTTAAAAAAGGCATGGTATTTACCATTGAGCCAATGGTGAATGCGGGCAAAGCGCGTGTGAAAGAACTGAAAGATGGTTGGACGGTGGTGACGACAGATAAATCACTTTCTGCACAATGGGAACACATGGTTGCTGTGACTGATACAGGCTTTGAAGTGTTATCGCCGTGGCCAGAAGGTACGGGGAGTTATCCTGAAATTTAATGCACGAATGCTTTCAGGTTAAGACTGATAGATAAAACATCTTAGACTTTAGTTTTAAACTATTTGTTAAAAAATGAACAATCGCTATAATTGAAGTCAAAGATACTTGCTGTAGTTTCTTTGTTTTAGCTTTCTTATTTTAGATTGTAGTTTTCAAAGCTTATCTGTCTTAGATAAGCTTTTTTTTTGCTGTTTCGTATCTGAAATCAAAAGATCCTATGTGCTAACGAATGGTTAGCTTTTCGACCAAATAGTCGATAAATACACGTACAGCAGGTAATAAACCACGGCGTGATGGATAGACGGCATGGAAAATACCATGCGGTGCGTGCCAGTCGGGTAAAACACGAACCAATTCACCCGATGCAACATAATCTTCAACAATCGTGTCAGGCAACAACACAATGCCACAATTTTGTCGTGCCAATTGCGCTAGCATCATTAAATCTGAACCCATGACTGTAGGGTTGACCTTAATTTTTTTCGGTTGCTGTTGTTGATCATGCACAACCATGTATTGATCTAAATGCTCATCCGACATGCTTAAAATTTTATGATGACTTAAATCTTCAGGTTTTTTCAAATCGCCAAATTCATTCAAATAAGCCTGACTGGCAAATAGATGTTGTTCGATGTTGCTGAATTTGCGAATCACCAAACTTGGATCATCATCTAAATTTGAGCGGACACGCAGGGCAATGTCGATCCCTTCGTTGACGATATCGACACGACGGTTGCTGACAATTAGCTGTACTTTAATTTCAGGGTAGGCTTTCAAAAACTCAGGCAAGATTTTGGCAATTTCATTTTGTGCAATTGAAACAGGTAAGCTGACTTTAATTACACCACGCGGTTGAATACTTAGGTGATCGACCAAGTCGTGCGCGGCTTGGGCAGCATTCATCATTACTTGCGCATGCCGATACACATTCATACCAATTTCTGTGACCGCAAAATGACGTGAGCTGCGCTGAATTAAACGCACACCTAAGCGTTCTTCTAGGTTGTGTACGCGTCGGCTAAGTTTGGATTTTGGAATATCGGTGGCGCGTTCTGCTGCACTAAATCCACCATGTTCGACCACTTGGGCAAAACAATAAAAATCATCCAAATCTGTAAGCATGACTAAATTCCATTTATGCAACAATACTTAAATTAAAGTGGCATCGTTGCATGTTGTCAATCTTTAATTGTGCTTTATTGCTGTGCTTTTTGCAGAATCTCTAAAACTTGTCGGTATTCTTCTAAACGGGCTAAATCACGTGCTGTAGGATTGGGAATCCGCGTTAAATTCATGTTGTCTTGCACATCTGCAATTTTTACAGCACAGGCAAGCGGGTTTTGTGCAGTACGCATAGCCGCTTGAACACGAGTTTCATGCGGCAGTTTGGTGAGCGCCTGAATTGCTTGAATAATATGCGTTTGAAATCCTAAATTTTGCAGGTCTTGTGCTGTGGTGTGGGTATCTTCAAGAATGTCGTGCAGTACAGCGACAATTTGCTGATCGGGCTGTTGTAATTGCAACATTACACGTAAGGGATGCAAAATATAAGGCTGACCGCCTTTATCTAGCTGCCCTGTATGTTGTTGTACTGCAAGTGTAATTGCATTTTCTAGAGTTGCCATAAGTATAATTAAAAAAATTTCTATAATTATAAGCCGTGCTTAGCGCAAAATATAGAAATTGCTTGTTATGATGCAAACAGATTTTATGTTTATCTATTTTACTATTGGTGATGCTGCTCTATGCCATATCAACTCATTGAACTGAATACGCCTGCGACTGAAAATTTGCTTTGCCCACATTGCCAACATGCTGTTATTGATTGGGCAGAAGAACAATATATTCAGCCTTGCGAGCATACTTTGTTTGTCGCAATGGATTTGGGTTTTGAATATGCCTCAGATGTATTTGAACAAAGCATGCCACGCAGTGTCGATGAAATTCATGCACATGATGATCAGTTGGATATGTGGCAAGAACTGACTTCAAGTCGTTATCCGCAATATTTGATTTATAAAACGGATTTAGGCGTGCAAGGTTTATCTCGCTATGTTGGATTTACCGCGGCTTAATTGCACTTAACTTAGAGAGTCTAAGATATAAAAATAGGGAAATTCAAAAGCTGAATTTCCCTATATTTTGATGGATTAGATATTTTTTCTGCGTTTAGCTCTCCATATCTTCTTCTATTTCATCATCGGCACTGTCCATTCCTAATTCTTTGAGTTTTCGCGTCAAAGTATTACGTCCCCAACCCAATAATTCAGCGGCATGACGTTTACGTCCACGGGTTTGTTGCAGTGCAGCATTAATTAAGGTGCGTTCAAACATTGGAATGGCGATATCCAGAAGTTTCATCTCGCCATTTTTTAACTTTTGTACTGCCCATTGCCCAAGTAATTCATCCCAATGCTGCATAGATACCCGATCTGCCACATGAAGCGCAGAATGTTCGGCTAATTTTTCAATTGGAATTTGCTTGAGTTCGGTTGGTAAATCTTCAGGATAGACCTCACGTCCTGTAATCATCACGGTAAGCCAGCGACAAGTGTTTTCCAATTGGCGCACGTTACCTTGCCACGGCAATTGCTGCATATATTCGACTGTTTCAGGACGCAATATTTTTGGACTCACGCCTAATTCTTTGCCTGCACGTGCCAAAAAGTGCTGTGCCAACATTGGAATATCTTCACTGCGATGCGCCAGTTTAGGAATATGAATCCGAATGACGTTCAGGCGATGATATAAGTCTTCACGGAAGCGTCCATCTTGTACCAGTTTTTCCAAATCCTGATGTGTTGCTGCGACAATCCGTACATCCACTTTGACAGGAATATGTCCACCAACCCGATAAAATTCACCATCTGCCAAGACGCGCAATAAGCGGGTTTGGGTTTCAAAAGGCATATCACCAATTTCATCTAAAAACAAGGTGCCGCCGTTGGCTTGTTCAAAGCGTCCCTGACGTTGTGTATTGGCACCTGTAAATGCACCTTTTTCATGTCCAAAAAGTTCGGTTTCAATCAAATCTTTCGGAATGGCTGCCATATTCAGCGCAATAAATGGTTTGCTGCTACGCGGTGAGTGGCGATGCAGTGCATGCGCCACCAACTCTTTGCCTGTACCTGATTCACCATTAATGAGCACAGTAATGTGTGATTGCGATAAACGACCAATCGCACGAAACACTTCCTGCATGGCAGGCGATTCACCAATAATTTCTGTCGATTGAATTGGCTGCACTGTCGATTTTGCAGATTCTTGCTGTTGTAGTTTGGTGATATGCAAAATTGCACGATTGACTAAAGCAAGTGCTTCATCAATATCAAAAGGCTTGGGTAGGTATTCAAATGCACCTGTTTGATAGCTGGATACTGCCGATTCTAAATCGGAGTGCGCAGTCATAATAATCACAGGCAAGTCGGGATAACTGACTTTGACTTTGCCAAGAAAAGTTAAACCATCAATTCCAGGCATGCGAATGTCGGTCAAAATTACATCGGGTGCATCTTGGTTTAACTCATCTAGTGCAGACTGTGCTTCTTCAAAACTGGTGACTTCAAAACCTTCTTCTCTAAAAGTTTTTTCCAGTACCCAGCGCATTGCACGGTCATCATCAATCACCCAAATTTTATTTCGCGACATGACTCGCCTCCCAAGGTAAATATAAGCTAAATATTGTTTTTCCTGGAATGGATTGGCATTCAATCATTCCGTTATGTTGATGCATAATATTTTGTGCGATGCTCAAACCAAGTCCTGTACCGTTTGCGCGTCCAGTCACCAATGGATAAAACACGGATTCTAAAATGTCTTCAGGTACGCCTGGGCCGTTATCTTCAATATCAACACGTACGGTAGAACGATTCAGCACACCATTAATGGTAACCAAGCGTTGAATACGAGTTCTTAAAATCAATTCAGGTCGATGCTCGGTAAAGAAATCGGGATGTTCGGTCATGGCTTGTACTGCATTGGCGCAAATATTCAGCATGACTTGAATCAATTGATCGCGGTCTGCCATGACTTCAGGTAAAGAAAGGTCATAATCACGGATAATATTTATTTTGTTTTTAGTTTGATTGACGATCAGGCTGCGCACCCGTTCTAAAGGTTCGTGAATATTGACCAGTTCATAGCTTGGTAGTTGGCGTGAGCCGAGCATGGTATCGGCCAAGTTTCTTAAACGATCTACCTCGCTAATAATAATGTCGGTAAATTCATCATATTTCGGGTCATTTAAACTTCGTGCTAACAGTTGTGTCGCACCACGAATTCCTGCAAGCGGGTTTTTAATTTCATGTGCCACACCACGAATCAGCTGACGTGCGACTTGATGCTGTTGAATAAAGTTTTCTTCTTTGGAAATTTTGAGCATCCGATCAATCGGATTCAATTCAATCAGCAAAAGAGGATGATAAGGCTTGCCTGCATTTAACTGTGATGCAGTGTAATCGACATGAATATCTTTAAAATTGACATTAATGGTCGCTTCACGGCGGGTGTAGGGTTGACCAGTTTTGATGGTATTCAGGAAAGCCTCTTGCGTATTGAACTCATCATCAGGCATGTGCAGCAAATTTAAAACGGGTTGCCCCGAAGCGCGAATTAAACTGATATCAAACAATGCTTCACAAGACGAGTTTAAATAAAAAATATTCAGGTCACGATCAACCAGTAAAATTGCGGTGCTGAGGTTATCCACCAAAAGACGATAGTCAATGCTCTGGGTCTGATCCATTCGTGAATGCTTCCTGTATGAAATATTGTGCAAGGGCATTGTCATGTGTCAGCCATGTTCCAAATTTGGATCGAATTGAGGCGAATTAAGCAAAATGCACGCCAACTTTTCGTTTTTAGTGCATTTATCACTGAAGAATCGGAAAAATGCGCAGGAACTGGACTGAATTTTCAAGATATAACGGATAACAGAAACACTGTAAATAAAAAATGCATTAAAATGGTGCAATATTTAAATCATTCAGCCTGAATGGTTGTATTTTGGTGCATTATGCAAAGAGTCGGCTATTTCTCTATTTTTATGCAAAGAAAAGTCATACAATACGCGCATTCTAGTGGAGTGCAGATTCTATGAAATCCCCCAAAGTCGGTTTTGTTTCTTTAGGTTGTCCTAAGGCATTGGTAGATTCCGAACGAATTTTAACTCAGTTAAAAACTGAAGGTTATGATGTCGCATCTGATTATGAAGGTGCTGACTTAGTTGTTGTCAATACATGTGGTTTTATTGAATCTGCAGTACAAGAGTCCTTAGACGCGATTGGCGAAGCCATGAATGCCAATGGCCGTGTCATTGTGACAGGTTGCTTGGGTAAAGATGAAGATAAAATTCGTCAAATGCATCCCAACGTATTAAAAGTGACTGGCGCGGCTGCTTATCAGGACGTGATGGAAGCGGTGCATCAATATGTTCCTGAGCCACCAAAACATAATCCATTTATTGATTTGGTACCTGAACAAGGCATTCGTTTGACGCCTAAACATTATGCCTATCTTAAAATTTCAGAAGGCTGTAACCATCGCTGTACTTTCTGCATCATTCCAAGTATGCGTGGCGATTTAGTTTCGCGTCCTGTGGGTTCGGTATTAGAAGAAGCTGCGGCACTGAAACGTGCAGGCGTAAAAGAAGTATTGGTAATTTCTCAAGATACTTCTGCCTACGGCGTAGATACCAAATACAAATTGGACTTTTGGAACGGTCAGCCTGTTAAAACCAAATTCTATGATATGTGTGAAGCCTTAGGGCAATTGGGTATTTGGGTGCGTTTGCACTATGTCTATCCATATCCGCATGTGGATGCTGTAATTGATTTAATGGCACAAGGCAAAATTTTGCCTTATTTGGATATTCCATTCCAACATGCCAGCCCGAAAGTATTAAAGTTGATGAAGCGACCTGCGCACAGCGAAAACACGTTGGAGCGTTTAAAACTTTGGCGTGAAAAATGCCCTGAGCTGGTGATTCGTTCAACCTTTGTGGTGGGTTTTCCAGGCGAAACAGAAGAAGATTTCCAAATTTTGCTCGACTGGCTAAAAGAAGCGCAATTAGACCGTGTTGGTTGCTTTACTTATTCACCTGTTGAAGGTGCGGCTGCAAACGACTTGCCAGATCATGTGCCAGAAGAAATCAAGCAAGAACGCTATGAGCGTTTTATGCAGGTTCAGCAAGAAATTTCAGCAGCTAAACTGCAAAAACGTATTGGTCAAACCATGACCGTGTTGGTAGATGATTTGGAAGAAGAATTTCCAGTCGCAGTGGCACGTTCTTATGCAGATGCGCCAGAAATTGATGGCAACGTCTTTGTAGAAGATATTGACAAGAGCGTGATTAAAGCAGGTGATTTACTTGAAGTTGAAATTACCGATGCCGATGAATACGACTTATTTGCCAAGCTGATTCAGGTCAAATCTGCATAATGCTTTGCAGATTTGGATTGCTAGCTGTAAGCCATACAAATTGTAAAAAATTAAAGTTTAGAATTTAGAATTGGAGTAATGACAATGTTAGATTCAAAAAAGCCACGTTATGCACGTATCTTGTTGAAACTATCGGGTGAGGCACTTGCGGGTAATAAAGACATGGGGATTGATGCGCAAGTGCTCGATCAAATGTCTTTGGCAATTGCACACTTGGTCGGTTTAGGTGTGCAAGTGGGTATTGTTGTCGGTGGTGGTAACTTATACCGTGGCAGCCAATTACAAAAAGATGGTTTAGTCGGCCGTGTAACAGGCGACCAAATGGGTATGTTGGCAACGGTGATGAACGGTTTAGCCATGCGTGATGCCTTGGTGCGCCGTAACATCAAAACCCGTTTAATGTCTGCATTGCCTATTGGTACAGTGGTTGAGTCTTACTCAAGCCGTGATGCGATTCGTCACCTGACTCAAGGTGAAGTGTGTGTGTTCGTTGCGGGTACAGGCAATCCATTCTTTACCACAGATACAGCAGCATGTTTACGTGGTATCGAAATCGAAGCTAACTTGATCTTAAAAGCGACCAAAGTAGATGGCGTATATAACAAAGATCCAAGCAAATACGAAGATGCGGTGAAATATGACACACTTACATTTGACCAGGTGTTGGATGAAAAATTAGGTGTTATGGATTTAACTGCAATCTGCTTATGCCGCGATCACAATGTGCCGTTGCAAGTTTTTGATATGAATAAAGCAGGTGCATTGCTTTCTGTAGTGATGGGCGAAAAAGAAGGAACTCACGTTACGAACTAATGTACGTGAGCCACAAAGCTCTTTATACTACGGTTTAATTTAACCCTATATTTTGACTCAAATTTTAGAATACAGTAAGGAAGATCTTATGATTAACGATCTTAAAAAAGACAGCGAAGAACGTATGAGCAAGACTTTAGAGTCTTTAGAACATGGTTTTGCCAAAGTACGTACAGGTCGTGCACATCCATCAATTTTAAATGGTGTGATGGTTTCTTACTACGGTTCCGATGTGCCACTTAACCAAGTAGCCAACATTGGTGTAGAAGATTCACGTACCTTATTGGTTCAGCCATTTGAGCGTTCAATGGTGTCTGCAATTGATAAAGCAATTCGTGAGTCAGATTTGGGTCTAAACCCAATCACAGCCGATGCAATTCGTGTACCGCTTGCAGCATTGACTGAAGAAACTCGTCGTGACATGCAAAAAGTTGCGCGTTCTGAAGCAGAAAATGCCAAAGTTGCTATTCGTAACATCCGCCGTGATGTATTGGGCGACATCAAAGCATTATTGAAAGAAAAAGAAATTTCTGAAGATGATGAGCGCCGTGCAGCAGATGACATCCAAAAAATCACAGACAAATACGTTGCAGAAGTAGACAAACGTCTTGCTGCAAAAGAAGCTGAGTTGATGAAGGTCTAATCAATGACCACATCGGAAGACAGCGCGTCTTTGCCAAAACATGTTGCCATCATTATGGATGGCAACAATCGTTTTGCAAAAAAAAATCAAATGCAAAAAGGGGAAGGACATCGCTCTGGTAAAGATGTACTTGACCCGATTGTTGAACATTGTAGAAAAAAATACATTCAAGCTTTAACCGTTTTTGCTTTTTCGAGTGAAAACTGGAATCGTCCCCAGTTTGAAGTGGATTTACTCATGCAATTGCTGGAAACCACAATTCATGAGCAATTACCACGCATGGAAAAATTCAATATTGCCTTACGTTTTATTGGTGACCGTTCACGTTTGTCGCCGCATTTGCGTGAGTTAATGTTGCATGCCGAACAAAGGACTGCTAATTTCAACAGCATGACACTCACAATTGCCATTAGTTATGGTGGTATGTGGGATATGGCACAAGCTGCAAAACAAATTGCTGCAGATGTTGTGGCGCATAAAATTGATATTGAACAAATAGATACACAACTTTTTGGTCAATATGTCAGTCTGGCAGACCTACCACCTGTCGATCTGTTGATTCGTACAGGTGGCGATTTTAGATTGTCCAACTTTTTACTTTGGCAAGCTGCGTATGCTGAATTGTATTTTACCCAAACCTTGTGGCCTGAATTTAGCATAGAAGAATTTGACGATGCACTGGCAGTATTTGGTGGTCGCGAACGTCGTTTTGGTAAAACTTCTGAGCAAATTCAACAAGAGAAAATTGAGAATTAATACATGTTAGAGCGGATTATTACCGCATTGGTATTGGTTGCTGTGGTGTTGAGTTGTATGTTTGCAACTCAGTCGCACTATCCAATGTTTATGCTGATGATTGTTGCAGCAGGGGTTGCGGGCTATGAGTGGTTCAAACTCATGCCAAGAAAAACTAAATATGTCCTCAAACCTGTGGCTTGGGGCTTTGGTGTATTGACTGCCGCTTTGGCAGCAATGGCACTTTATTTTAGTGATATTGCCTTGTTACTTTGGGCAGCTTCTATTTTGACATGGTTACTCAGTATTTATTGGGTCAAGTCTTATCCAGAATACGATGCATGGTATAACCCAAGCTTAAGTTTTATTGGTTTTATTCTAATTTCTGCTGCGGTCACTGCAATTTTTTCCGTATGGAATAGTTCGCCGTGGTGGTTAATGTACTTGTTCTTGTTGGTTTGGGGTGCAGACTCAGGTGCTTATTTTGTTGGGCGTAAACTGGGCAAGAAAAAACTTGCACCGAATGTCAGTCCAAACAAATCAGTAGAAGGCTTATATGGCGGTGTTTTTACTGCCATGCTAATCGTGATTGTTGTTGAAGTGGTGTATTTAGACCTGACTTTGGCACAACATATTTTATTCCTGATTCTTTCGGTGATTACGGTATTTAGCTCGGTATTGGGCGATTTATTTGAATCCATGATCAAACGCCGTGCAGGTATTAAAGACTCTGGGCGCGTCTTGCCAGGTCATGGTGGTGTGCTAGATCGGATTGATTCTTTGCTTGCAGCAGCTCCAATTTTTGCTGCGGGTATGTATGTTTTAAAACTTATTGGCGTAGATTTATAAATGTCACAAGCTGTTTGTATCTTGGGTGTGACAGGTTCAATTGGACAAAGCACCCTAAAAGTACTGCAACAACATCCAGAGCAGTATTCAGTTTTTGCCGTGACGGCACACAGCCGAATTCAAGAACTGGTTCAAATATGCAAACAGTACCATCCTAAAATTGTGGTTGTACCTGCGTCAAAAGTTGATGAATTGCAGCAGTTACTTGCACAGCAACACATTTCAGGGATTGAAATTTTAAGCGATGAGGCGGGTTTAATCGCAGTTGCCGAACATCCTGAAGTGGATGTGGTGATGGCAGCCATTGTCGGTGCGGCAGGTTTATTACCTACACTGGCTGCGGTTAAAGCGGGTAAGCGCGTGTTATTGGCCAATAAAGAAGCCTTGGTGATGTCGGGCGACATCATGATGCAGGCGGCACGTGAACATGGTGCTTTGTTATTGCCTGTAGATTCTGAACATAACGCGATTTTTCAATGTTTGCCTGAACATTATTTACAAACCGAAAGAAATGGACAACCTCAGCTAGGTGTATCACAAATTTTACTGACTGCTTCGGGCGGCCCATTTTTAAATCATAGCCTAGAAGAACTGCAACACGTTACCCCTGCACAAGCCTGCAAACATCCAAATTGGTCTATGGGACAAAAAATTTCGGTAGATTCTGCAACCTTAATGAACAAAGGTTTGGAATTAATCGAAGCGTGTCATCTTTTTGCAATTTCAGAACACTTTGTTACAGTGGTGGTGCATCCACAGAGTATTATTCATTCCATGGTTCAATATGTGGATGGTTCAACTTTGGCACAAATGGGTAATCCTGATATGTGTACGCCAATTGCGCATGCTTTGGCATGGCCGCAGCGTATCCAAACGCATGTTCCGCCTTTAGATTTGTTTGTCAATCATCAGCTTGATTTTCAAGCACCCGATACCACACGTTTTCCTGCGTTAAGTCTGGCACGTCAAGCCATGCAAGAAGGTGGTCTGGCGCCTGCTATTTTAAATGCAGCAAATGAAATTGCAGTTGCAGCATTCTTGCAGCAAAAAATTCGTTTTACTGAAATTGCGACAGTGGTTGAGCATACCTTGAACCAAATACAAAATTCAGCCGCAGAAAGCATTGAACTGATTTTGCAGGCAGACCAAAATGCTCGTGCTATTGCACAGTATTTTGTGTTGAATAAAGGAAGCTAAAGCATGAGTGCCTTATTTATTGTGGTTGCAGCGATTCTTTTGCTAGGACCTTTAATTGCAATTCATGAGTTTGGGCACTACTTTGTTGCACGTAAATTAGGTGTCAAAGTTTTGGTGTATTCCATAGGCTTTGGGCCAACCATTTTAAAATGGACGTCTAAAAAATCGGGGATTCAATATCAGCTTTCGGCACTGCCTTTGGGTGGCTATGTCAAAATGCTTGATGAACGCGAAGAAAACGTTGCAGAAGCAGACCTACCTTATGCCTTTAATCGTCAGCATCCGTGGAAACGTATTGCGATTGTGGCAGCAGGTCCGTTAATCAACCTGATTTTTGCCATATTATTGTTCTGGCTATTATTTTTACCCTCTCAAGAACAGTTGAATACCCGTGTGGGTAAGGTACTGGCAGATACACCTGCGGCGGCAGCGCAAATGCAAGTAGGTGATAAGATTACCGCCATTGATGGTACGCCTGTGACGACATGGGAAAAGCTGAACTTTGCCTTGGTAGATCGTGTAGGTGAAACAGGCAAGATCCAGGTACAGGCGGAACGCGCAGGTGAAATCAAAACATTTAGCTTACCCATTCAAAATTTCTTAAATGATCAATCCCAATCACCTTTAGATATCTTGGGTTTTACACCGTATCGCCCACAAATTCCTGCAATTGTCAGCAAATTAAGTGAAGATGGTGCGGCCATTCGTCAAGGTATGCAAGTCGGCGATCAAATTATTGCGATTGATGGCGTCAAAATGAATGACTGGTACGATGTGGTACAAGTTGTTCAAGCATCGCCAGAAAAATTACTGAAAGTAGATGTGCTGCGTAACAATCAAGTACAGCAACTGGAAGTGATGCCGCAAGGCAAACGTGACAATATGGGCAATGTTTCGGGTGTATTGGGTGTGCAAAGTGATCCTGGAAAAATTGTCATTCCAGAAGATTTTAAGCAAACCATTCAATACAGCCCGAGTGAAGCTTTATTTATGGCGGTAGATAAAACAGGTCAGCTGTCTAGCATGATTCTGAATTCTATTGTCAAAATGGTACGTGGTTTAATTGGTTTCGATAACTTATCTGGCCCAATTACCATTGCTAAAGTTGCAGGACAAAGTGCGGAAATGGGGTGGCAAACTTTTATTTCCTTTATGGCACTTATGAGCGTAAGCTTAGGAATTCTAAATTTATTGCCAATTCCAATGTTGGATGGCGGGCATTTAGTTTATTATTTTATCGAGCTGATTCGTGGAAAACCTGTTTCTGAACAAATACAATTAGTTGGTTTAAAAATTGGTATGGTACTGCTTGGAAGTATGATGCTCCTTGCATTATTTAATGACATTATGCGTTTATAACAACGTAGATACGAAATAAATTTAACACTGGAAAAGACTGGCATGCAGCACACACATTTATTTATGCCCTTGGCACTGGTTAGTGCAATGGCGGCAACACAACAAGTATATGCAGCAGATGAATTTATTGCGCGAGATATAAAAATAGATGGTCTTGTTCGTTTAACGCCAGCCAATGTCTATGGAATGATTCCAGTGAATAGTGGTGATCGTGTCAATGAAGCAGTGTTGGCCAATGCGATTCGTTCACTCTATGCCACAGGTTTGTTTGATGACATTCAGGCCAGTCGTGAAGCCGACACTTTAGTGTTTAAAGTGGTTGAGCGCCCAATCATTTCTAAGGTTGAATTTAAAGGCAATAAACTGATTCCAAAAGAAGCATTGGAAGATGGCTTAAAGAAAATGGGTGTGGCTGAAGGTGAAGTACTGAAAAAGTCAGCACTACAAACTTTAGAATCTGAACTTGAACAGCAGTATATGCAGCAAGGTCGTTATGATGCGGATGTACGTGTCATTACCACAGCACGTCCAAATAACCGTGTAGATTTAACTGTAGAGTTTGTTGAAGGCAAAGCTGCCAAAGTGGTAGATATCAACATCATTGGTAATACGGTATTTAAAGAAAGCGACATTAAGCAGGCGTTTGCAGTTAAAGAAAGTAGCTGGAGTTCGATTGTTACCCGTAATGACCGCTATGCACGCGAAAAAATGGCAGCAAGCTTGGAAGCATTACGTGCGTTATATCTTAATAAAGGTTATATCAACTTCAATATCACTAACTCTAGCTTGAATTTGAGCGAAGACAAAAAGCATATTTTTGTTGAAGTTTCGGTGGATGAAGGTGAGCAATTCAAGTTTGGCGAAAGCAAGTTCTTGGGCGATGCTTTATACAAACCAGAAGAACTTACGGCACTGAAAATTTATAAAGATGGTGAAACCTATTCACAAGAAAAAGTGAATGCGGTGAAACAATTGTTGCTGCGTAAATATGGTAATGCAGGCTATTACTATGCCGAAGTCAATATTGTTCCGCAAATTGACAAAGAAACTAAACTGGTAGATTTAAACTACTACATCAACCCAGGTCAGCAAGTTACAGTGCGTCGTATTAACTTCGCTGGTAACAGTAAAACCGCCGATGAAGTACTGCGTCGTGAAATGCGTCAAATGGAAGGCGCATTGGCAAGCAATGAAAAAATTGATTTGTCTAAAGTCCGTTTAGAGCGTACAGGTTTCTTTAAAACCGTTGATGTCAAGCCTGTGCGTATTCCAAATGTGCCAGACCAAATTGACTTAAATGTAAATGTAGAAGAACAGCACTCAGGTACAAGTACTTTAGCGGTAGGTTTCTCGCAAAGCGGTGGTGTGACGTTCCAAGCTGGTTTAAGCCAAACCAACTTCTTGGGTACAGGTAACGCAGTTTCGATTGATTTATCACGTTCTGAAACTCAGGATTACTATAACCTGAGTGTGACCGACCCGTACTTCACGATTGATGGTGTGCGTCGTGGTTACAACATGTACTATCGTAAAACCAAACTGGACGATGACTATAACGTAAACAACTATGTGACAGACAGTTTAGGTGGCGGCATTAACTTCGGTTACCCAATTGATGAAAACCAAAGCATTAGCGCAGGTTTAAACATTGATCAGACAGAGGTGACCACGGGTCCTTATGTTTCGACTTATGTTCGAGATTATTTATTGGCGAATGGCGGTAAAACAACCAAAAGTGAGCCGTATTGTTTAGATGCTAATTTACCAGTAGGTGGGACTTGTTCAAATTGGTCTGATCCTAAAGGTATTGAGTTTAAAGGTGATTTTTTAACCTATAACTTGAACTTAGGTTGGTCGTATAACACCTTGAACCGTCCGATTTTCCCAACCAATGGTATGTCGCATCGTGTGAATGCTGAAATTGCCTTACCAGGTAGCGATGTTGAATTCCAAAAAGTGACCTATGACGCGCAGACTTATTTGCCATTAGGCAAGGATTTTGTCTTACGTGGCTACGGTAAGTTAGGTTTTGGTAATGATTTGCCGTTCTATAAAAACTTCTACGCAGGTGGTTATGGTTCGGTACGTGGTTATGACAACAGCACGCTTGGTCCAAAGTACGATGGTGTATATTTTAATGATCGCGGACAAAAAGACCCATCCCCAGAAGAAGTAGGCGGTAATGCCTTGGTACAATTTGGTACAGAATTGGCTTTACCTGTACCATTTAAAGGTGATTGGACACGTCAAGTACGCCCTGTAATTTTTGCGGAAGGCGCACAAGTTTTTGATACCCAGTGTGATGTTCAGGCTACTTCAGAAGGACGTCAATATTGTAAAGACAATTACGGCTTCGACTTCGGTGAAATGCGTTATAGCGTGGGTGTAGGCTTTACTTGGATTACCATGATTGGTCCATTGTCACTCAGCTATGCGTATCCGTTGAATGATAAACAAGGCGATGATACTAAAAATATTCAATTCGAAATTGGTCGTACTTTCTAAGTACGACTCGTGTTGGATTGTTTAAACACAGGATGTAGCATATGAAAAAAACAATATTGAGTTTGGCATTGTTTGGTTTGTCTAGCATGGCTGCTGTGGCGCATGCTGCAGGTTATGGTGTGGTGAGCTTGGAGCGTGTTGTTGAAAGCAGCAGTTATCTCAAACAGCAAAATTTAGCTTTGCAGCAGTCGGTCAAACCACAAACCACTAAGCTTGAACAGCTGACAAAAGAGTTGGAAGCCATGCAGCAGCGAGCGCAGCAGGCTACGAATTTGTCAGATACTGAAAAGCAAAAAATGAATACACAGTTTCAAGCGAAATTGAAAGAATTTAATGGTTTGCAACAAGTGGTACAAACCCGTGTTCAGTCAGAATTGCACAAAATTAACGATGGTTTTGAAACTCGTTTAAAGCAAGTTGCTGAACAATTGCGTAAAGAAAATGGTTTAGATGTGGTTTTGAATAAAAACTCAGCACTTGCTTATGACCCGAAGTATGATTTAACTGATAAAATGATCCAAAAGGTCAACGCACTTAAATAATCAATGAGATCCCAATATTATCGCTTAGAAGAAATTGCTGGTTTAGTTCAAGGTCAATATATTGGACAAGCCGATTTACGTTTGCAAGGTTTGGCAAGCCTTGAGTTTGCTCAGGCGCATCAACTTGCATTCGTGAATGGCGATAAATATTTAGCGCAAGCACGTAGCTCCCAAGCGGGGGCTTTAATTGTGACCGCTTCACTACAAGCCGAGTTAGACAATCATCACAACTTTATTGTGGTCGATAATCCATATTTGGCTTTTGCAATTTTGACTCATGTATTTGAGCGCAAGCATACGCAACGTGGTATAGAAAGCACAGCCCAAATCCATCCATCAGCCATCATCGCCGATAGTGCCTATATTGGTCATTACGTCGTAATTGGTGAAAATTGTGTGGTGGGTGACAATACGATTGTGCAATCGCACTGTAAAATTGATGACTTTGTCGAAATTGGTCAACAGTGTTTTATTGATTCACACGTGACTTTGACAGGCGCAGCCAAGCTTGGACATCGTGTGCGCATACACGCCAATACTGTAATTGGCAGTGAAGGCTTTGGCTTTGCACCTTATCAAGGCAAATGGCATCGTATTGCACAGTTGGGTTCGGTGATTATTGGCAATGACGTTCGTATTGGCTCGAATTGCAGCGTAGATCGCGGTGCACTAAATGATACAATTTTGGAAGATGGTGTCATTATTGATAACCTTGTGCAAATCGCACATAACGTCAAATTAGGTGCTCATACGGCCATTGCAGCAAAAACTGCCGTGGCTGGAAGTGTGACAATTGGCAAAAACTGTATCATTGGTGGTGGAAGTGCAATTTCAGGGCACTTAAATATTGCTGATAATGTGACTTTGACAGGAATGTCAATGGTCACAAATAATATTTCTGAATCAGGAAAATATTCGTCAGGTATAGGCTTGTTTGAAAATCAAAAGTGGAAACGTACTGTTGTGCGCCTCAGACAATTAGCAGATGTGCCATTGACCCAATTGGTGAAAAGACTTGATGATATGCAATCTCAAATTGAGTCCCTTGAATCAACTTTTAAATTGCGTAAATAATTATGATGACTGAGTCGAATTCTAGCACCTTCACTAAACCTGAATTGCCAATGCACATTCAAACCATTCGTGAATATTTACCCCATCGCTATCCGTTTTTATTGGTAGACCGCATTGTAGAAGTCACTGATAACGGTATCGTGGGTTATAAAAATGTATCTATCAATGAAGAATTCTTGCAAGGACACTTCCCGAATTATCCGATCATGCCGGGTGTTTTAATCGTTGAAGCGATGGCACAAGTGTCGGGTATTTTAGGTTTTATCATGAATAATGAGAAACCGAGCGCAGGTTCTTTGTTCCTTTTTGCAGGCGCAGAAAAAGTTCGATTTAAAAAACAAGTCGTTGCAGGCGATCAACTTGTATTAAAATCTGAATTAGTTATGCAAAAACGAGGCATTTACAAATATAATTGTATCGCCACCGTTGATGGCGTCGTCGCAGCAACCGCGGAAATTATGGTTTCGCATCAGAAAACAGAGCAAGCATGAGCAATAACCCACTCATTCACCCAACCGCTATTATTGACTCATCTGCAGTAATCGCTTCAGATGTCACGATTGGTCCATACTGTATTATTGGCCCAAATGTAACGATTGGTGAGGGTACAAAACTTCATTCGCATGTGGTGATTGGTGGTTACACCCGTATTGGTCAGCACAATGAAATTTTCCAGTTCGCCAGCGTAGGTGAGGTCTGTCAGGACTTAAAATATGCAGGTGAGGAAACTTGGCTAGAAATTGGTGATCACAACAAAATTCGTGAACACTGCAGTTTGCATCGTGGTACGGTGCAAGACAATAGCCTGACCAAAATTGGTAGTCACAACTTACTTATGGTCAATACGCATATCGCACATGACTGTATGGTGGGTGATCACAATATTTTTGCCAATAACGTGGGTGTGGCAGGTCATGTGCATGTTGGGGATTATGTGGTTGTCGGTGGAAACTCTGGTATTCACCAATTCTGTAAAATTGACTCTTATAGCATGATTGGTGGTGCATCGCTTATTCTTAAAGATGTGCCTGCGTATGTCATGGTTTCTGGTAATCCTGCACATGCATTTGCAATGAATGTGGAAGGAATGCGTCGTAAAGGCTGGTCGAAGGATGTGATTCAAGGTCTTCGTGAAGCCTTTAAACTCATTTACAAATCTGGATTAACCACTGAGCAAGCCATTCAGCAAATTCGCAGTGATATTTTGCCAAATGTGGCAGAAGCGCAGCGTTTAATTGATTCTTTAGAACAATCTGAACGTGGTATTGTGCGTTAAGGTTTGAGTTTACCGAATACGGCAAGCTTCAGAATATTAAAAGACATCCTCGGATGTCTTTTTTTATTGGATTATTTTAAAAATCTTGCTTCTTCAGACTTTGGATATTGGCTCAGAATTTTACTTTTGTATTGCGCTGCTAAAGTAGGTTTGTGATCTACATCTTGCGCTATGCTATATAAGCGATATAAGGCACTTGATGCTTTTGCAGATTGGGGATACTTTGTTGCTACAATTTCAAAATTCTTTTTGGCTTCGGTGTAATTGGTTGGCTCAATTGCTAAATTAAATTCAGCTAACCAAAAATACGCATTGCTGATATACACACTGTTTGGGTGGTTTTTAATAAAGTTTTGCATGGGTGCAATGGCTTTTTTAGCACCACCTTGTTTATAGGCATCCAATGCAACAGTATAGGCTGCTTTTTCTAGCTCAATATTGGTATTTAAACCTTGAGCTGTTGGACTCACATGCGTTGTATTTTGCGCAGATTGCGGGGCATTGCTATTTAACTGGTTGTTGCTGGTGACTGGGTGCAGTATCCTTTTGGTTATCCTCCTCAGCGGTAGGAGTAGATTCAGGGTCTATTTTTTGTTGGAGCAGTTCTAGACGTTGATCTAAATCGGTATAGCGATTTTGCAATTCATGTTTGAGCTGCGCAATTTCATTGTCTTGTTCTTCAATTTTGCCACGTAACTGGCGGATGTCATTTTCAAGTTGCTGGTTTTTTTGCATCAACTGCCAATTGATATTGGTGGGTACATTGGCAGTTGCCATATTACTCGTTGCAATCGCAGGGCTATTGGCATACCTAGCACTGCTTTGGCTGAGATTGTGGCTTTCAATTGGAATATTGGCAAATATAGGCGTTGAGCACAGTAGGGCAAGAGCACAAAGTGCATGCTTTTTTAGCATAATTGAACATCCATCTTAATCTTGTGTAGGTGAGTCCTTGTAAGCATATTGGACTCAACCTGTTGATTTGGTCATTTTCCACATTTAAAACGTCCACGCGTGGAATTGCAATAAGCTTTTACAAACTTATCATCAATCTCAGCGCAATATGGGTAAATCTAGGATTTAAATCTCGAAATAATTTTATGATGGGTTAGTTAGACTAAATTTTAAATGACGTTATTCTATAAATGTCTTCAATTGTTTTTAAAATAATCAATTGGATAGCATTATAAAAGGAAATACAGAACAACGCTTGCAAGTTTGTTAAAAATCTCTATACTCTGTTTTTGCAATGGTAGCCCTGCTGGTTACTTCGCAATTGTACTCTACGAACCCCGTCAGGACCGGAAGGTAGCAGCGGTAGTGGAACTATGATGTGCCGAAGGCTTGCTGGTAGGGTTGCCACCAGTTTTGAAATATTAATTCTATTTATCTTCTACTTATTTTGATCTTATATCCACTATTTTAAAAATCCTGCTCTTTCCTACGAATTGCTTTCATAATCGCATCCATATCAAAGCCCCGATACTGTAAAAAACGAATTTGTTTGGCTTTAAGTTTTGGCTCGTTTGCGACTTCTGTGCCGAATTTTTTCACTTTCAGTTGATAGGCTTGTTCTGCCCAATCAGTTTCTTTAAGTTCTTCTGAAATTAAACTGCTATCCACTTTTTTGTTTTTAAGAGCCATTTTAATACGATTTGGCCCTTTACCTTGCCGCTTTTGGCTAGCCAGTAACATTTCTGCTAGGCGTTGATCACTCTGATAATTTTCACGTGCCAATTCATTGACTAACTCAATCACTTCATCACGGTTTTCTGCATATAAAGCCAGTTTTTCAATTAAGTCATTTTTAGAATATTCTTTACGCGTTAAGACAGCAAAGGCGTAGCTGCGTAGACGAGAACCTGTTAGTCCTGGGCGTTTGTTTTGCTGTTCGTCTTGGTCTTCATTGTGATTGTGTTCTTGATCATCAATGGCTTCCGTATGAGCAGGGTATTGTTTATTAATGTTAGGCGCAGAATTTGAGGCAAAATGCAGGGCAGACGTTGTTTCGGAATATATCTGCTCAGTTCGGCTACATGATTGCTCATCTTCGCCAAATTGTTGTTTTAGCGCAGCGTAATCAATCAGTTTGGGGAATTTGTCTTCAGGCATGGTAATGCTTCCATATACAATAAAACGCTCCGTAGAGCGTTCTATTTAATTCAGTTTGTTGTGTTCATATTAGCGCATGCTTTAAACATCAAGTAAGTCGAATTCTTCTTCGTCTTTATCTTCTACAGGTGCAGCTTGACCTGTCGTGAGTAGTTGTTCACGAATAATCGCTTCGATGCCTTTAGCAAGCTCTGGATGTTCTTCAAGATGGCGAATGGTGTTGTTTTTACCTTGACCAATTTTATCGCCTTGATAAGAATACCAAGCACCAGCTTTTTGCACGATATTTTGTTGAACAGCTAAATCGACCAGCTCGCCCAAATGGTTAACACCTTTACCGTAAAGAATTTGGAACAATGCTTCTTTAAATGGAGGTGCCATTTTGTTTTTCACAACTTTGACTTTGGTTTCAGAACCAATAATCTCGTCACCTTCTTTCACTTGACCTACACGGCGAATATCTAAACGAACAGAAGCATAGAACTTCAATGCGTTACCGCCAGTTGTGGTTTCTGGGCTACCAAACATTACACCAATTTTCATACGAATTTGGTTAATGAAGATCACCATACAGTTCGAACGTTTGGCATTACCTGTGATTTTACGCAAGGCTTGGCTCATTAAGCGCGCTTGTAAGCCCATGTGTGAATCACCCATTTCACCCTCAATCTCGGCGCGAGGGGTTAAGGCAGCCACGGAGTCGACTACAATCATGTCAATTGCACCAGAACGTACCAACATATCGGCAATTTCAAGGGCTTGTTCACCGTTGTCTGGTTGCGATACTAAAAGATTGTCAATATCTACACCAAGTTTACGTGCATATTGAGGATCAAGCGCGTGTTCGGCATCAATAAAGGCACAAGTTCCACCAGCTTTTTGACATTCTGCAATGGCTTGCAAGGTCATAGTCGTTTTACCTGATGATTCAGGGCCGTAAATTTCAATGATACGACCTTTAGGTAAGCCACCAATACCCAATGCAATATCTAGGGTCAATGAGCCTGTAGATACGGCTTCTACCGCTTGCACAGTGTTGTCACCAAGACGCATGACTGTGTTCTTACCAAATTGTTTTTCAATCTGGCTTAACGCAGCGTTTAACGCCTTGCTTTTATTCTCATCCATCTTACAACCTCAATACGATGTCACGAAACAATATACTCAAGTGGATGCATTTACTTAAATCTTTTCCACATGCAATATAGTGACAGAATTTGTCCTGTAGTTCTATTTATATCACGGGCTGTGCGACAGCCTGTGACGCTCTATTTAATCATCATTATATGACCAAAATTGGTCAAATTGCTGATCATTCTCTTGTTTAAATTTGCTGATGTCACGACGGTCTTTTTTACTTGGTCGATGATCAGGTCGTGCTAGATTATGCAACTTTCTTTGGGTCGCAATCAATTCCCTGCGTGCAATACTCACTTCAGTTTCTTCATAAAGTTGCTGAGCGACAGGGGCAGGGCCGCGTACGCCGGATAATGCCTTGACCAATACGGTTTTCTTATCAAAACCTTGTTGAATGGTCAGCTCAGTTCCCACACGAATTTCTTTGGAAACTTTAACGCGCTCGCCATTGTGATGTACTTTGCCGCCTTCAATGGCAGCTTTTGCAATAGAGCGGGTCTTGAAAAAACGTGCAGCCCATAGCCATTTATCAATTCGGATCGTTTCAATGGCTTCGTGGGACGAAGTTTTAGGCATATTTTTGAGTGTCCTCAAATTGTTCTAAGACAGGAATTAAATCTGTTAATTGGTGCAACATAGGGTAATTACAAGTCTGACGCGTAGGTTTTGCTGAGGATGGCTGGGCAATACTATATAAGTGTCCAATCCCAAAGGCTTTAGCACCATTAAGCACCTTTTCGGTGTCATCTATAAAATAGCAATCTTCAGGATTAAATGCATGTTGTTGTTGCAATGTTTGCCAAAATTCAACGCGCTCTTTGGCATAACCAATACTTTCAGAACTAACAATCACTTCAAAATACTTTGCTAAACCTGTATGTGCTAATTTAAAGTCTAAACCTGCACAATCGGCATTGGTGGTGAGCCAAATGTGATAGCCATTATTTTTTAAATATTCCAGTAACTCGATAGCTTGTGGACGCAGCATGACTTGGTCTTTATATTCAAGTTGCAGAGTAAGCATATCTACACCCACTTTGGCCGTCCAAAAACGAGAGGAATACCACTCTAAGGTATGGCTATGCGCTTGATAAAAATCGTATAAAATTTCTTTGCTGCGTTCTAAAGAGCAAGCGTGTAATTCTGCATAGCGAATAGGCAGTTGTTCATTCCAAATAAAATCATCATAAGCGAGATCTAACAGCGTTCCGTCCATGTCAAACATGATGATATTTTTGTGCATTTAGATATCCTAAACCATAAAGCAATTGCCAAAAGGCAAATAAAACTGGCTCATTTAAACATGCTTGAGGCATAACTCAAAATGCTGTCTGATTATTCGCCAAATTGTGTTAGGCTAAACAGATAAGGACTGTGCAGGTGTTGCATATAAATAGGTGAGATGGGGCAGTTGTAAAAAGTAACTGTAGTGTTCACAAAAAACAATTTTTTTGACATATTTCTGTATTTGTTTGTCTGTATAAGCATAGAAATTGAGTGGTAAATTTTTTAAATTAGGGAGCTAGTAATGGCTGAACAACAGTATTTAGATTTAAAACACTTAGATAAACAACTCGATGAGTTTGAGAAAAAGAAGAAAAAAATTAAGAAAATGCGTATCGGCTATAAATTATTTGCGCATTTAATGGGCGATGAAAAATTCGCCCATCATGTTTCAGAGTCGGCATTAAACCCAGATAAACGTAGTTATCGTAAAGTCAAAATTAAAATCACCTCAGATGAGGGAGAGTTAACTTTTCTAGAAAAGGATTGATTAGGGTCTGTTGACACTTACTGTTCATAATTAACCCTATAACGGTAGCCATAAAAATATACAGGCTAAGGCAACAGAACTTTGATAATTTATTTTGAGCTTGTCATATCGAGTAGCTATTCCTCTAAATTGCTTTAATCTACAAAACATATTTTCAACTAAATGCCTGATTTTATATAAATACCAGTCCATATGGTCATTGTTCGATTGGCTATTTGT
>NZ_JACASN010000030.1:0-36799 GCF_013390985.1 Acinetobacter sp. Swhac1
CAAACTCTTCAGTTAAAATCATTTTGAAGCTTTAATCTAAACTTCCAAATCTGGCTCATCAATTTTCTGACTTAAATTTCGCTCAAATAAACTTCGAGTAATTTAAACCAATCAATCAATGAAATATGTTCGATCGATCAATCAGTAAAAATCCACACAAGTTGTTCTTCATAATCTCTTAATGATCTCAATTTCTGCCTCGTCAGCAGAAATTTTAACGCAAAACACTTCTAACAACTTAACCCTGTAAGCTAAGTTCGTAGGCTGTTTCGCGTCGGGATGTGTGCATTATAGGGCAATTTCCTACACGTGCAAGTGCTTTTAACTGCTTGTTTTCACGAGTGTTGGATTTTTACGCACTATTTTGGTTCAAAAACACACAAAACTCGCACTAACCCTATAATTTTAAATTAAAAATATGTTTTTCATATTTTTACAATCTAAATCCGCTTATTTTGTTGGGGCAGCCTCTTTCACTTTCACACTGAGTATTTTTACCGCTTGTTTCGGTACATTTTGATGCATGCCATAGTTGCCTGTTGGTACTTTTACAATTTTATCGACAACATCCATACCTTTAGTGACTTGACCAAATACCGCATAGCCTGCGTTACGTGGACTTCGATTTAAGAAATCGTTATCTACCACATTAATAAAGAATTGGCTGCTGGCAGAATCAGGATGATTCATACGTGCCATCGCCAAGGTACCACGGGTATTTTTCAATCCATTACTTGATTCATTACGAATGGTCGCTTTGGTTGGCTTTTCTTGCATATTGGCATCCATACCACCGCCTTGCACCATAAAGCCTGGGATAACACGATGGAAGATCGTACCGTTATAGAAGTTTGACTTGGCATAGTTTTCAAAGTTCTTTGCAGAAACTGGGGCTTTGTCATTAAACAGTTCGATTTCAATATTGCCCATGCTGGTTGTCATTTCTACCACGGTGTTGGCTGCCATCGTATTGAAGCTGATAAGCATTGCTGCCATGGTAAACATACTTTGTTTTAACATTTGCTGACCAATCCATCTGTGTTGTATTTGCATTGCATCTATATTAATAAGATTATGCGAATAAATCAGTGGTTATTTTTTATCACGCTGGAAAACTTATGTATAAAAATAATTCAGATCAGAGCCGACTGTGTCCAGCACCTTGGCAACTTCAAGGTGAAGCCTATATTTTAAATTATTGGCTCAGCCCACAATTTTTAAAACAGGCACAACCTTTTGGCTTAACACCTTCTTTTTTAGGACGTCTTGTTCAAGTCATGTGGGTGCGTTATCACGCTAGCCCCATTGGTGCTTACGATGAGCTGCTGATTTTAGATCATCCTTTATTTAGGCAGCGTCGTTTATCTACTATTCCTAAAATTTTCGTTTCAACCGAGTCTTCTGTGCAACACGGACAACAACTTTGGGGCATTCCTAAACAACTGGCAAGCTTTGATTGGAATATTCAAGATCGACAGATAAGTTGCAAAATACAACACGCAGATTTGCAACTCGCCATTCAACTTGAAAAATGTAATAAGCAACACGGCTTTTATATTGATAGTCGCTACATCCCTGCTGCACTTTTAAAAATTCAGCAAACATGGCAAGGGAAATCCTATCAATTTAATCCTTCTTTTCGCGGCAGATTAATTCCACTCAAATATACATCTTGGCAATCGAATCCAAGTTTGTTTCCTGATTTTAATCAGGCACGCTTCATCAATGGTTTTTACGTGCCTGAATTCGAGCTGACTTTTCCTGAAGCCGAAATCTCTACTCTGGTTTAATTGTTCCACGTGAAACAGATGAACAAAACCAACCTAAGATTTAGCTACGTGGTCGATCCCAAAATTTTCTAAAGTTTTTACACATTTCAATGCTGATTTTTTTGGCGCGACGCGACACAAAGGTCATGCTAATAAAACCATGTGTTTGATCTAAATATTCTACATATTTTACCGTGACAGCATGTTGACGTAATTTATGTGCATAAATTTCAGCTTCATCATGCAAAACGTCATGCCCTGCTGTGACCACAAAGGCAGGCGCTAGTTTTTTCAATTTGCCAAAAGTTGGCGAAATGATTGGATCATCCAAAGCGACCTGATGCTGTGTGACATAGTGCTGGGTGACAAAATCAATATCTTGTCCCGTCAACACCAAACCATCTTTATAAGCAAAGAATGAAGGATGGCGACTCTTAAAATCTAAGGCTGGATAAATTAAAAATTGTGCGTCAGGTGCATAGGCTGAATGAGCACTACGCTGTGCAACCACCGCTGCAATATTACCACCCGCACTATCGCCTGCCACCGCTATGCGATTTTTTAAAATTTTCATTTCTCGACGATGTTGATATGCCCATGCCAAAGCATCTTCACAGACTTGAATAATCTGCTGTGGACTAGCTTCAGGCGCGAGTGGATATTCCACACTCAACACTTGTGCATGGGCATGTACCGCCATTAAGCGGCAAAATTCGTCATGACTGTCTAAACCACCCACCACAAAACCACCACCATGATAAAACACGATTAAAGGCAATTTTTTATGTGGTGCAGGATGATAATAACGCGCTGCGATATTGCCACTGGCTAAGTTTAAACGGATTTCTTCAACTCGTTTGACCGCAGTTGGAGTGCTCAGAATAGATTGCATTTGTCGATCAAATGCCTGTCTAGACTGTACAGGGTCAGCACCAATAAAACCAATTTTCCCTTGTTTTAATTGTGCCGCCATCATGCATTTAATAAATGGATCAAGGTCTGGATAATGATACGGATAACCCAAAGCTTGAGCCAAAGTATGATGTACTCGACTTGGTAACTTATTTAATGCACGTGCAGCAGCACCTTGTCCTTTGTGCAATTTATTTTTGAGAGATGAATTCAAAATTTGCATGCCTGTTCCTTTTTATATGTCTGCATGATTTGCCTAAACGCTTCATAATTTCTTCATGATCAACAGCACAGTGACCATTTTGTTATACAAGTGCTTCAATCGTTATACACATTCAAATTACCTATACGCTACCCTGCTTTTATGACGCTGTCATTGACACTATTGCGGTCTATGATTGATGTTTCAGACAAATTTACCTCATCGGCTCAGGAGGCAGAGCATGACAAAAAAATTGATCTTACTTTCGTGCGCAACTGCCATTTTAGCCGTAGGTTGCGTGGTCGTGCCTGACGAAGGTTACTACGATGGACGATATGAGCCACGCTATGACCGTCGCTATGATGATGATCATCGACGTTATGACAATGATCGGCAGCGTTGGGAATATCAACAAGGTAAAAATCGGGTTGAGTTAGAGCGTCGTAAACGTGAACTAGAACGTCGTGAATGGGAACAAAAACGACAACAGCAATTACAGCAACAACGCTATGAACAAGAGCGACAACGTTTAGCAGAGCAGCGTAAACGCTTATCGGAACAGCAGCGTAAACGCTTATCGGAACAGCAGCGTAAACTGCTTGAGCAAAAGCGTAAGCAGCAAATTGAAGCTGAACAAAAAAAGCGTGAGGAAGCACGTAAACGCTGGCAACAACAACGTGATGCACAACAAAAGCGCTGGCAGGAAAACCGTAAAGACCGTGAACAACGACGTGATCGTGATTGAGTCTTGCAGCAAAGCAAAACAAATGAGGTAAAAAAAGGGCTTATTCAGAAGTTAGATAAGCCCCGAAAACACATTTAGCAATACACAAGAAACTACAGCGATATAGCATCTATGCGCAAAGAATAAGCAGTGTTAGGTTTTGTGTAAAATATATAATTACTCTCGATTAAGTTGTTTTAGCGATTAATCAACCAAAACTTAAAAACTCTAATCATACGCATGCACAATATAGTGAACAAACACCCAGTCGAATCCTGTTGATAAAACAGTGTTTTTAGCTATCTCCGTAATAAAAGCACTGGTTTAGCTGAATAATCAGCTCCCTATTACCATACTTTTTTAAACAAAAAAATATTATAAGTTTCAAAGTTTAATTTGCTTCATTCATCCGCCGACATCTTGATTCAAAATGTATTGTTTTGACCAAATTTCATGGCAATGAAAATTAATCTACTGGCACGCTTGAATTTTGCCTGCCCTGCCCCGATTTCTTAGCTAATTACGAACTTCTCTAACCATGGCAGTTCAGCAATAACGCAGTTAGCACTGACGCCAAAGGACTGTACATGTTTAAAAACCCATTTAAACGGAGTAAATCAATGGCAACTGAGCAGAACGAACAAACTCAAGACCTTGAGCAAGAGCAGACGGAACAACAAACAGCGCAAGATACTGAGCAAGCAGAAGTTTCCGTTGAGTCTTTACAAGAACAACTGAGCAAACTTGAAGAAAACCTAAAATTGGAAAAAGCACGTACTGCCAATGCAGTTTACGAAGCGGAAAAAACCAAAGAGCGTTTAGAACGTGAAGCAGATACAGCTAAAAAGTTTGCTTTAGAAAAGTTTGCTAAAGAATTATTGGATTCTGTAGACAACCTTGAGCGTGCTATTGCCGCCAATGGTGATGAAAAAACTGCCTTGTCTGAAGGTGTGGAACTGACCTTGAAATCATTACTGACCACTTTAGAAAAGTTTGGTGTGGTGGTGATTGATACAGCCAATGGTTTCAATGCAGACCTGCATCAAGCCGTAGGGATTGATCCAAATGCAAAAGCCAATGAAATTGGCAACGTATTACAAAAAGGCTACACCTTACATGGTCGCTTACTCCGCCCTGCAATGGTGATGGTTGGCGCTTAAGCCTTATAAAATCGAGAGTTGATAAAAAATTTTCATCTAAACAACTTGAAAAATTTTGATTGGCTCTCATATCGAATAACAAGTGAAAACATTGCAAAAGAATTTTTGAGGAAACATCCAAATGGCTAAAATCATTGGTATTGACTTAGGTACAACTAACTCATGTGTAGCGGTACTTGAAGGCGACAAAGTTAAAGTAATTGAAAACGCAGAAGGCGCACGTACAACTCCATCTATTATTGCTTATAAAGATGGCGAAATTCTTGTAGGTCAATCTGCAAAGCGTCAGGCTGTAACTAACCCGAAAAACACATTATTCGCAATTAAGCGTTTGATTGGTCGTCGTTATGAAGACCAAGCGGTACAAAAAGACATTGGTCTTGTGCCTTACAAAATCATCAAAGCAGACAATGGCGATGCTTGGGTTGAAGTGAATGACAAGAAACTTGCACCACAGCAAATTTCTGCAGAAACTTTGAAAAAGATGAAAAAGACTGCCGAAGATTATTTGGGCGAAACAGTTACTGAAGCCGTGATTACTGTACCTGCGTACTTTAACGATGCACAGCGCCAAGCAACCAAAGATGCGGGTAAAATTGCAGGCTTAGAAGTTAAACGTATCATCAACGAACCAACTGCTGCTGCGCTTGCATTTGGTATGGACAAGAAAGAAGGCGACCGTAAAGTTGCTGTATATGACTTGGGTGGTGGTACTTTTGACGTATCGATCATTGAAATTGCAGACCTTGATGGCGACCAACAAATTGAAGTGTTATCAACCAACGGTGATACCTTCCTTGGTGGTGAAGACTTTGACAATGCCTTGATCGAATACTTGGTTGAAGAGTTCAAAAAAGAGCAAAACTTCAACTTGAAACAAGATCCATTGGCATTACAACGTCTGAAAGAAGCGGCTGAGAAAGCAAAAATCGAGCTTTCATCTTCAAATGCGACTGAAATCAACTTGCCATATATCACTGCAGACGCAACAGGTCCGAAGCACTTGGTGATGAACGTGACTCGCGCCAAACTTGAAGGTTTGGTTGCTGATTTAGTCGCTCGTACCATTGAGCCATGTAAAGTTGCGCTACAAGATGCAGGACTTTCAACTTCTGACATCTCTGACGTGATTTTGGTGGGTGGTCAATCACGTATGCCACTTGTACAACAAAAAGTACAAGAATTCTTTGGCAAAGAGCCACGTAAAGACGTAAACCCAGACGAAGCTGTTGCAATTGGTGCAGCAATTCAGGGTGCCGTATTGTCTGGTGACAAAACTGACGTATTGCTTCTAGACGTAACTCCGTTAACGCTTGGTATTGAAACTATGGGTGGCGTGTTGACGCCAATCATTGAGAAAAACACCACGATTCCTGCGAAGAAATCTCAAGTGTTCTCAACAGCGGCAGACAACCAGCCTGCAGTAGACATTTCAGTTTACCAAGGTGAGCGTAAAATGGCTCAACAAAACAAATTGTTGGGTAACTTCCAATTAGGTGACATTCCACCAGCGCCACGCGGTGTGCCACAAATTGAAGTTTCGTTCGACATTAACGCTGACGGTATCTTGAAAGTGTCTGCAAAAGACAAGAGCACAGGCAAAGAACAATCGATTCAAATTAAAGCAAACTCTGGTTTGAGCGATGCTGAAATTGAAGCGATGATTAAAGATGCTGAAGCAAATGCTGAAGAAGACCGTAAGTTTGAAGAACTTGCAAAAGCACGTAACGAAGCGGATGCTTTAGTTTCTTCTGCTCAAAAAGCAGTAAAAGACCTTGGTGAACAAGTGACTGCCGATGAAAAAACTGCGATTGAAACTGCAGTCACTGAGCTTGAAGCGACAACCAAAGAAAATGATGTAGATGCAATCAAAGCAAAAACTGAAGCATTGCAAAACATCATCATGCCAATTACGCAACGTGCGTATGAAGCTGCACAAGGTCAAGGCGGTGCACAAGGTTTCGACCCAAATGCATTTGGCGGTGACGCAGGTCAACAAAAAGCCGATGATGGCGTTGTGGATGCTGAATTCACTGAAGTCAAAGATGATAAAAAATAATTTGTCGCTTTAACGCACATCAAAAACCGCGCTGCAAGCAATTGCAGCGCGGTTTTTCTTTTCGATATCCATACACTGACTTCAAGATTTAAATGAAAGAGCACAGACAATTGGACGCTCAACCGAGTACAATAGATAAAATGATGCTCTAACTGCAAATAGATTGAGTTTCTGCCCTGCTTTCGGCTACAGTAAGTCAAAAAAGGAAGTTGCTTGGCGATGCGTTTGTTTCTGTTGGGTGTAATCATACTATTTTCTATCTTGATGATTTATCAAAATATTCAGCATCCGCATACACGGCACAATACTGCACTGGATCGTTTACAACACCCTTTAGATACTCGCTTACGTTATCGTATTGCTGAAGTCGACCCGCGTTTTGGCTTAAGCCATGCCGATGTACTACAACTAAGTCAGGAAGCCACCCAGATCTGGTCACAAGGGACGGGACAAGATTATTTTGTATATGATCCAAATGCCAAGCTCGCTATTCACTTGATTTATGATCAACGTCAAGACGAATCAAACCAACGACAACAGCAACTTACAGTCATTCAACAACGCCAACAACACTGGAATAATCAAAACCATAATATTCAAGCACTAAAACAAGAAATTGCAGATAAAAATCGACAGCTTGATACCAAAAAAATGCAATTTGAACAACAACTTAAACAATACAATCAACAAGTACAACAGATTAACCAAAGTGGTGGGCTACATCCTTCGCAACAGGAAGTTTTTGCAGCCAAAAAACAAGAAATACAGCAAAACATGTGGAGTTTAGAACACGAAATAGCGCAATTTAATCAACAAATTAACCAGCTCAACCAACAAGTCGATGCCCTCAATCAACTTAATCAGGACATTGATATTTCCATCCAGCAATTTAATGCACGTTTTCAGCCACGTTTATTTGATAAAGGCAGTTTTGATGGTCAAGCCATTCGGATTTATGAGTTTCAATCTAAAGATGATTTACGCTTAACTCTGGCGCATGAATTCGGCCATGCTTTAGGTTTAGCACACCATAATGACCCTTATGCCTTAATGTATCCAATGCTAAAAGATCAGCAGTTGCAGAATTTCCAACTGCGCCCTGCCGATCTCGATTTACTCCATGCACGGCATTAAGCAATTTGGCAAACTGAAGTGACTAAAACACAAAACTCCCCTCACCCTGTACGATAGTTGCATATCCCTTACACGCGCAAAGGCAGCAAATTTACTCATTTCATGTTATTGTGAAGGCTCTGTATAACCCTGAACGATCTGTGGAGATTCATGTGAGTTACTACCATATCCTGATTGAAGTAAATGACCACATCAGCACGATTGAACAAAGCCGTGATATCGAAATTTTTGATATTGTTGAGCTTCAACCTTGTCTCCACTCTATTTTATTGCCGTATTTGAATGAGCAAGTAATTGAACTTGAAGATGAAAATATTGAATACAAAGATATTTTGCATCTTGAGGTTAGACAGACCTTATTACCAATTGAACACCTGATTGAAGAAGAACAGCGTTTGCTGCCAAGTGATACCGACATTACCATTTCAGCTTATGAAATTTTTAATAACAAAGAATTAAGCCAAGATGTCACAACTGTGATTTTTGATTTACTTGAAGCGGTGAAAATTGAACCTTAAACACCTATTTTAAGACAGAAATTAAAAAGGTCTGCATATTCGCAGACCTTTTTTATGCAATCGCAACAACTTATTGCATCATTTGTTTGGCCGCTTCATTACGAAACGCTCTTAAAATTTGCTGCCCTGCCCGACCTGTTGCAGCCAAACCGAGTCGGATCTGTTCCTGACGAATCGCTTGACGGGTTTTGTCGCCAATTAAACCATCCACTTCACCAATGTCATAACCACGACTTAACAAAAAGCGTTGAATTTCACGACGTTCTGCGCGGGATGTACCTGCATCATCGGTTGGCCAAGCGGTGCGGAATGCAGACTGCCCCACTAAACGATCTGATAAATGCGCAATCGCTAAGGCATAACTTTCTGCTGCGTTATAGCTATAAATGGCATCGAAGTTTCTAAACACTAAGAATACAGGGCCATTCGCACCTGCAGGTGCCATCAAGCCTGCCTGACTACTGCCCGATAAATTGCCCTGAATTAATGCCGAACCATCTGCACGAGTCAACCCACGATTAACCCAACTGCTGAGGGATTTTTTATTGCGTCGCCCTTCACCACTCAAAGACATGCCTGCAGGCACTTTGACTTCAAAGCCCCACGGCTGCCCTGTTTGCCAGCCGCGACGTTTTAAAAAGTTAGCGGTGGAAGCCAAAGCATCTGGAATACTAGATACTAAGTCACGGCGACCATCACCATCAAAATCGACCGCCAACTCATCATAGGTCGATGGCATAAACTGAGTATGCCCAAACGCCCCTGCCCATGAGCCTTTTAATTGTGATTCAGTGACATCACCACGTTGCAATAAACGCATGGTGGTAAAAAACTCACCTCGGAAATAGCTTTGACGGCGTCCTTCACAGCTCAAGGTACCTAGCGCTTGCAATAATGGATAGGATCCTGAAATCGCACCAAAGTTACTTTCTACACCCCAAACCGCCACTACGGTTTCTGCAGGTACGCCATAGGCTGCTGCAACACGATTGAGCACATCACGGTGCTGTGCCAATTTCTGCTGTCCTGCCTGCACGCGCTCATCATCGACCAAGCCTGAGAGATAATCCCAGATTGGCGTAGAAAATTCAGGTTGGTAATTTAAACGCTCAATGACGGAATAATCTGGGCTGAGATTTTGAGTATAGCGATCATAACTGCTGCCACTCACCCCTTTGGCAATGGCTTGGCTGCGTAAATTGACCAAACAACTTTGAAAATGGTTTTGTGGTTGAAAATTTGCAGATGTACTGACCGTTGGTGTTACGGTGACAGATTTTCCATTGATAATCAGTTCTGCCTGAACCTGAGTAGCTGCCATTGCAGCTGTCGCAAAAATCACAGCGAAACGATGCATAATACCCTTTGATGTGTTTTGAATTTAAATCTTGGCTTTACCATAACACCTTCAGCCACAGAGATCAGATGAAAATCTGTAACTTTAAATTCATTTACACAGTTTTAAATTCATTTTCTCGTTTTAAATTTAAAACACTTATCCACAAGTACGGCATCTCACATTTTTAAATTCAAAATCACAACACATGATAAGACTTTTAAATTTAAAAGTTTAAATTCAAATTAAACCAACCCAAGTTATCCACAAAACACGACATTCACTGCATATTTACGATGTATTACTTTGAATTTAAAAGTAGCTTTTTAAATTTAAAGATCAAAAGATCCGCTACTTTATTTAAATTCAAAACTGCAGATCTATCTTTAAATTCATTTCTGATATTTAAATTCAAAGTTGAAGCATCGCTTTAAATTTAAAACGCGCTATTTGAATTTAAAGTTTTGAATTCATAATTATCATCTGTTTCCCATCAGACTTGTGCGCATTTTTATTTTAAGTATTGCTTTGCTACGGTGATGGTTGCTTATTCAGCCTGATCTATCTTAATCAACCTAAAATTACAGCGTCAATCCTAGACAGATTAACGGTAGAACACCTTAAAAATGGGCAGAATAAAAAATGTGAGAGCATAAAAAAGCGCTCATCGTGATGAGCGCTTTGGCGTCATTTTTAAATTTACAAGCTCATATCAGCACTGAGCGCCAATGGATTTGGCAAAATTTTTGCCAATTGGCGGCATAAATCTGTCAACTCAGCAGCATCATTCGGCATTAAAGTAATATGCCCAATTTTACGACCTTCACGCTCAGTTTTATTGTACAAATGCAAATGTGCGCCATTCAATGCCAACACATCTTCAGTTTTGGGATGCTGACCAATAATATTGACCATCACCGTTGGACGTACCACTTCAGTTGAGCCTAACGGTAAACCTGCTACAGCACGAATATGGTTCTCAAACTGCGAACACACCGCGCCTTCAATTGACCAGTGACCTGAGTTATGCACACGAGGTGCCATCTCGTTGGCATACAAGCCCTTGTCAGTGACAAATAGCTCTAACGTCAACACACCAACATAATTTAAGTGATTGAGCAGGCGAGTGATGTAGTCTTGCGCCACAGGCTGTAAGTCTGCGCTGTTTGGTGCTGGTACAATCGAATGCGATAAAATACCGTTGTGATGATGGTTTTCTGCCAATGGCCAAGTTTTTACTTCACCATTTTGACCACGCACCGCAATAATAGATACTTCACGTGAAAAAGTAACAAAACTTTCTGCAATCAAGCTGCCTGCAGGGCCAAGTTCTGCCCATGCTTGTTCAATCTGATCTGCACTGCGCAAGACAAACTGACCTTTGCCATCATAGCCGCCTGTTGCGGTTTTTAGCACAATTGGCAGACCAAGTTCAGCTACAGCAGCCTGTAAACTTTCCAGCGAGTTGACCGCTTTATACGGCGCAACAGGAATCGCCAATTCATCAAATAAGCCTTTTTCCAGCAAGCGGTTTTGGGCAATTGCCAAAGCCTGACGTGGTGGATGCAAGTCTTTGTGCTTAATCAATACATCAACATCAGCCAACGGAGTATTTTCAAACTCAAGGCTGAATACATCGGCACTGTGTGTAAAATCTTGTAGGCTATTTTCGCTTTTGCTGGCAAAAACCTGACCCAAGGTTGCCGCTGGGCAATCTGGACTGGCTTCAAAAAAGGTACATTGAATATTTAAGGGTAAAGCCGCTTGTGCCATCATGCGACCCAATTGACCGCCACCAAAAATACCGATGGTCTTATCCATAGTAATTGTCCCGCTTAAGCCTGACCTGGAATATTGTTGCTTGAAACTTTCTCAGTTTGCGCGGCACGGAAATTGACAACATTTTGTGCAATCTCTGGACGGGTTAAACCTAAAATTTGGGCTGCCATAATTGCCGCATTGGTTGCTCCCGCAGGACCAATGGCCAATGTACCTACCGCAATACCTGCAGGCATTTGCACAATTGAAAGTAATGAATCGACACCATTTAAAATTGAAGATTTCACTGGCACACCCAAAACAGGTAAATCAGTTTTAGCTGCACACATACCTGGTAAGTGTGCGGCACCACCAGCGCCTGCAATAATCACCTGAATGCCACGATCACGCGCTTGTTCAGCATATTCAAATAAGCGATCTGGGGTACGGTGTGCAGAAACGACTTCCGCTTCAAATGGGACACCAAGCTGCTTCAGCATATTGGCAGTGTGTTCGAGAGTTGCCCAATCCGATTGAGAACCCATGATAATTCCAACGAGAGGAGCGTCTTGTGCAGCGGCCGCGTTCATTACAAATATTCCAGAAACGAAACTAAGGAAAGAGAAATTCAGGCGAGAAAGCCAAGCTTGAATAAGAACTCCACATTATAGACTGATTTTTCGACTTGTTAAAATTGAACACGGCGACTCAACCGACTTTTTTGATTATTTTTATCTGGTTATTTTCTAATAATTAACCACAGGCTCACACCATTGCAGCTACGCGAGCTGTTTAAGCCATGCAAAAGCACCATTTTAAGATGCTCGAAACACAAAATATACGCAGCCACATAAACATAAAGCTGCCCATAAATAATCCAGTTTAAAAGGTTGCTTAAACAAAAAAATCATAAACGGGACAAACACCAATAAAGTCACAACTTCTTGGGTAATTTTCATTTGACCTACCGCCCAGCCATGCTGCGCCAGCAAACGGGTAGCAGGAATCATCAAACTGTATTCAAACAGGGCGATCACCCAACTGAATAAAATAGCCTGCCACAGCGGCGCATCATGTGGTAAAAACTTGAGATGACCATACCACGCCAAGGTCATAAAACAGTTTGCAACCACCAAAAGTAAAAATGCTGAAGACATTGTGTCGTACTATCTTAAAAATTCAGTTTTATTTTACGAGCTATTTGCCATGAAAAATGCAAGAGCAGCAATTTTTTACATCGTTTGGCGCAGATTCAGCGCTGAAAAATCCCTGAAATGAGATACAAGAATCACTATCTTTTCGCCAAAACCCTTGCTATCGTTGCTTCAAATCAAGTTAATCACGACAACAGCACAAAAATACGTGATGTGTCTATAAAAGCAGTGGAGTAAGGCGGAATGCATCTGCATATTTTGGGTATTTGTGGCACATTTATGGGCTCTTTGGCACTTTTGGCCCGCGATTTAGGACATACCGTCACAGGTTCAGACCAAAACGTCTATCCACCGATGTCGACTCAACTGGAAAATGCAGGCATTACCTTAATGCAAGGTTATGACCGCAGCCATTTACAACCGCATCCTGATTTAGTGATTGTGGGCAATGCCATGAAACGTGGGATTGATGCGGTTGAATATATGCTGAATGCTGGTTTGCCGTATATTTCTGGCCCGCAATTTTTGGCCGATCATGTCTTGCAAGGAAAACACGTACTGGGCGTTGCAGGCACGCACGGCAAAACCACCACCACCACCATGTTGGCGTGGGTATTGGATCAGGCAGGCTTGGAACCGGGCTTTTTAATTGGCGGCGTTCCTTTAGGCTTTAGTGAAAGTGCACGTTTGGGTGCAGGTAAATATTTCTGTGTCGAAGCCGATGAATACGACTCTGCATTTTTTGATAAACGCTCCAAGTTCGTACATTACCATCCTAAAACCGCCATTTTAAATAACCTTGAATTTGACCATGCCGATATTTTTGATGATTTAGCTGCAATTCAAAAACAATTCCATCATTTGGTGCGTACCATCCCAAGTGAAGGACGCATTATTGCCCCAATTACAGAAACCCATATTGATGAAGTGTTAGAAATGGGCTGTTGGACACCTGTGCTACGTACTTCGCTCAATGCAGACCCACAAGCGGAACTATATGCCGAACAACTTGCAGCAGATGGTTCACATTTTAAAGTCCTGAAAAATGGTGTGCTACAAGGTGAAGTGCGCTGGAATATGACCGGACAGCACAGTGTCGCCAATGCCTTAGCAACCATCGCCGCAGCAGAGCATGTTGGGGTTGCAATCGAAACCGCATGTACAGCACTGTCCAATTTTGGTGGGGTGAAACGCCGTATGGAGTTATTAGGCACCATACGCGGCATTGAAGTCTATGATGACTTTGCCCACCATCCAACCGCAATTGAAACCACACTGGACGGCGCACGCAAACGTTTAGGTGAACGTAAGCTTTGGGCGATTATTGAGCCACGTTCCAACACCATGCGCATGGGCAGTCATAAAGAAGGCTTGGCGGATTCGGCACGTTTGGCGGATGCTGTGATTTGGTATCAACCTGAAGGTCTAGACTGGGATTTGCAGCCTGTGGTTGCGGCTGCTCGCAATCATGCAGTGGTGGCCAATACTTTAGATGAAATTATTCAAAAAATCGTGAGCCAAGCAGGTGAGGGCGATGCAGTGGTGATTATGTCAAATGGTGGATTTGGTGGTTTACATCAAAAACTCATTCAAGCGTTGCAACACACGGCTTAAAATCGCTTAAACTGATTTAAAACTCTTTCAAAAAAAATCCCCTGTTTTTGGCAAAAAATAGGGGATTTTTATATTAATTATAAACTTATATATTATAATTATTAAAAACAACAATACTGCTCATGAACTTGTCATCTTGACCTGTTACTTTAAAAAGATTACATCCTGCGAGCATGACGGTTGCTACAGGTTGGCTGCTGGATGTCTTTCATCATTATTACTAAGAAGGATGGTCACAATGTCAAAAACAATGAAAGCCATGGTCTACCACGGCGCCAATGATATTCGTTTTGAAGAACGCCCACGTCCAGAAATTTTACAACCAACAGATGCCGTGATTCGTCTCACCAAAACTACCATTTGCGGTACTGACTTAGGTATTTGGAAAGGTAAAAACCCAGAAATTCAAGACACTGCAGTTGCCAAGACAGGGCTATTTGATGGCCGTATTTTAGGTCACGAAGGTATCGGGATTGTTGAAGAAGTCGATTCGGCAGTCAAAAATTTCAAAAAAGGCGACAAGGTGATTATTTCTTGTGTCAGCCGTTGTGGTACTTGTGAAAACTGTCAAAAACAACTCTATGCACACTGCCAAAATGAAGGCGGTTGGATCATGGGATATATGATTGATGGTACTCATGCTGAATATGTCCGTACTCCATTTGCAGACACTTCTTTATATTTGCTGCCTGAAGGTTTAAATGAAGAAGTTGCGGTTTTCTTGTCTGATGTATTGCCAACTTCACATGAAATTGGTGTGCAATACGGCAATGTTAAACCTGGTGATACCATTGCAATTGTGGGTACAGGTCCAATTGGCATGGGTTGTCTGCTTACCGCACAGTTCTATTCTCCTGCACAAATTATTGCAGTTGATATGGATGATAACCGCTTGGCGATGGCAAAAGAATTGGGGGCAACCCATACTATTAACTCTGCCAAAGAAGATGCTGTACAACGTATTTTAGAGATTACAGGTGGTCGCGGGGTAGACTGCGCCATGGAAGCTGTAGGTGTCGAAGCCACTTGGGATATTTGCCAAAATGTCGTGAAAGAGGGCGGACATATTGCCAATGTGGGCGTACATGGTAAGTCGGTAAATTTTGAGTTAAACAAACTCTGGATTAAAAACCTAACCATCACTACGGGTTTGGTGAATGCCAATACGACAGGCATGCTGTTAAAAACCTGCTGTTCAGGCAAATTGCCTTTAGAAAAACTGGCAACGCACCATTTTAAATTCTCTGAATTTGAAAAAGCCTATGATGTGTTTAAACATGCTTCAGATGAAAATGCCATGAAAGTGATGATTAATTACGAATAATCTTGGCTTTATGCATGATAAAAAAGCCATCTGTATACTTTAGATTGGCTTTTTAATATTTAAACCGTTTTCAATAGAGAGAGGCAAATGACCCTAATACCCTACAAACTAAATTTAGAAAAAGTTTGAATAACCTCTATTTTTATAACCCCGTTGAGATTTTTCAGGCAAGATGGTTTGTTCTAAATCCAAAAGTAAAGCTAAAAATTGCTGTACCGTCTTTTCATCCAAACGATGTGGTAGAAAAACATCAAAGCCGAGCTTTTTAAATAAACTCGAAATTTGACTATGTCTATGCACATATTTCATAGACCATTCTGAAAAATGGACATGCTCAAGTATTTGGTCAGGGAAGCGAAAGACATCACGATGGCGCGGGTCCTGTTGAATACGCTCAAATAATTGCTCGAGCTGCTGTTGTTCACCTTCTAAACACTGAAAAAAATGACCCTCAGCATAATAAAGTACCCCATTAATGTGTTGTGCAGCATTAAATTGACGAGCTGTTGCCAAAATATCACTGATTTCTTGGAGTAAATCATTTTGATGCTCCGCTCGGGTACTGGCATAACACAACCTGATTAACATATCACACTCTTGTTAATGTAAAAGTAGTCATGAAATTAAGATAATAGACTCAAATAATCACTCATTATTTTGTGGTTTTGTTTATTTTTTAATCAATTGTAATTTATGACTGACAATTCAACCTTACGTTTACCACTATGGTGTATGTGTAGCATCTTTTAACATACATTACATTGAAAGTACGGTTTTGGTTTAGTTTTGGAGAAAGTCATGCTCAAAGACGTGCTTACCACATCATTTTTATTAATTGTTTATTTTTGCATGCTGATTGGCTTTCACCGTTTAGGTCTAAATGAAGAAACAAATATACTCATTTCATCTTTTGTATTAGGGCTAAGTTTAAAGCAGTGGGTGAGCTCATTTTTTTTCCACTGGTTTTGTATTGCGCTTATCAGTGGTTTATGTATTGCACTGAATGATTCGGTGATGCTCAAATTCTTCTTATTCAGCATGCTGATTGGAATGCATGCAATACCTTACCTGTTGATCTACTTTAAAAAAGTGTTTGTAGAAAAACAGGTAAGCTCAACTATAGCGATTAAAAAATAATATTTTTTAAGCCACAACATCGGCATATTGTGTATCCGTTTCAAATGCCGTCTCAATATAAGAGCACACGGGTACAATTTTTAGCTGCTTTTCACGTGCAAAGGCGACCAAAATATCTAATAGTTGACGGGCAACCCCTTGACCACGTAATGTCAAATCAACCCAAGTGTGATCTGCTAAAATAGTGTGATCATCTTGATATTGATAAGTAATTTCAGCGATATGCCGACCATCTCGCTCAATAAAAAACTCGCCACCACGTGGGCTTTCTTGATGTTGAATTTGCATAAGTCCACCTATCAAACTAAATCTATTTTTTCAATTTGCCACAATCTTGACGAAGTATTGTGCTGAATTTGTACAATACAAATTAAAGTGATTTACCGTGCAAAATAAATTGCACAACATTTAAAATTATGTAATTCTTTACGCAGATTTAGGCAGCGTCCTAATCCCAAATTATGTTGAACAAGGGGAGTAGCCTCCTCCAAGCGTTAAAATATAACTTTAACGTGTCAGCGTTTCGTCATTACACTTTGCAAAAAGTCGGACGCTGAGCATAGTGCACATACTTGTTGATACAAGTCCGCTCTATGTAGGCAAGACCTTGATCATGTTGTTACAGATGTTTGAAATCATCTGACAACAGGTCAAGGTTTTTTTGTGGCCAGTTGTTGGATGTGGAGATTGTATGGAATCCATCGGCAATTTATGGCTATATCTGGTCTTTTTTGCAATTGTTGCAGTCATGCTCGCCATTGACTTCTTAGGCTTTAAACAAAAAGCAGGCGAATCGGTCAAAGTCAAAACCGCTGCGTATTGGAGTATCGCCTGGGTCAGTGTGGCAGCTTTATTTGGTGGCGGTTTATGGCTGTATCTTAAACACAGCGTTGGGCTAGAAGTCGCCAACACCAAAGTCATGGAATACTTTGCGGGTTATTTGCTGGAAAAATCACTGGCGATTGATAATGTATTCGTTTGGTTGATGATCTTCGCCGCATTCGCCATCCCACCGGGCTTACAGCGTAAAATTTTACTCTACGGCGTACTGGGCGCAATTATTCTCAGAACCATTTTTATTTTTATTGGAGCTTGGTTTGTACAAGAATTCTCCTGGATTTTGTATATTTTTGGCGCATTTTTGGTCTACACAGGCTTTAAATTCTTAAAAGGTCCAGAGCAAGAAGCCAGCAATATTGAAGATATGGCGTTGTTGAAATGGCTACGCAAACACATGCGTATTACCCCAACACTGGAAAAAGATCAGTTTTTTGTGCGCCAAAATGGTGTACTTTGGGCAACGCCATTATTTTTAGTTTTAATTTTGGTCGAAGCATCTGACGTTATTTTTGCCGTGGATTCTATCCCTGCAATTTTTGCCGTGACTACCGATCCGTTTATTGTACTCACTGCAAATCTTATGGCTATTTTGGGCTTACGTGCCATGTTTTTCTTGCTCTCAGGCGCAGCCACTAAAATGCATTATTTACCGTATGGACTGGGTTTAATTTTACTATTTATTGGCTTTAAAATGCTGATGTTAGATGTATTCCACATGCCTATCTGGATTTCACTCGGCTTTATTGTACTTGTGCTGACAATCACTGCGTGGTTATCAATTCGACATAGTCGAAAACACCATGAAACCACATTATAAAATTTAATAATCCCCACCATCGTTGCAAGCCTTCTTTCGAGAAGGCTTTTTGTATTCATTTCACCAAGTTTTAATTTACCGTACGATAAATTTTATCATACTGCTGCAAGCTACATTTAAGGTACAATCTCTTGAAAAATGAAAAATGTAGGTTGTTTTATGCCATCTCCTGTACAACGCACCGCAATTCGTGGTCGCTTTCTTGATTTCAAAAACTGTACCAGCCAAGCCGATCAAATTTCAGAACAAGTCCGTTATGTAGACGATGGCTTGTTAATTTGCGAACAAGGCAAAATTCAGTGGTTTGGTTCATGGCAAGAAGGGCAGGCACAGCTAAACGCCAACACAGAGTTCCATCATTATCCTGACCATCTCATTGTGCCTGGCTTCATCGACACCCATATTCATTTTCCACAGACTGAAATGATTGGCGCGTATGGTGAACAATTACTGGAATGGCTGAATACTTATACTTTTCCGACTGAACTGCAATTTGCAGATAAAGCCTATGCAGATCAGATTGCACAATTTTTTGTGCAGGAATTACTGAAAAATGGCACCACCACAGCTTTGGTGTTTTGTACGGTACATCCTGAATCGGTAGATGCGTTGTTTGAAGCGGCAGCACAACATCAAATGCGTTTAATTGCAGGTAAAGTGCTGATGGATCGGCATGCACCTGAAGCATTGTGTGACAGTGCAGACTCAGGCTATACAGACTCTAAAGCGTTGATTGAAAAATGGCATGGAAAAGGACGTAATCTCTACGCGATTACGCCACGTTTTGCACCGACTTCTAGCCCTGAGCAACTGGCGCGGGCAGGGCAACTCAAAGCCGAATATCCCGATGTTTATGTACATACCCATTTAAGTGAAAATCACAATGAAATTGCGTGGGTGAAACAATTATTTCCAGAGCAAAATGGATATTTAGATGTTTATCATCACTATGGTTTAACAGGTTCACGTTCGGTTTTTGCGCATTGTGTGCATTTAGAAGAACATGAATGGCAATGTCTGCATCATACCGATTCTGCAATTGCCTTTTGTCCAAGCTCCAATTTATTTTTGGGCAGCGGTTTATTTCCGCTGCATAAAACTTGGGAGCGACAGGTGAAGGTCGGTTTAGGTACAGATATTGGCGCAGGCACCACGTTTAATGTACTGCATATCCTCAATGAAGCCTATAAAGTACAACAACTGCAAGGGGCAAAACTCTCTGCTTTTGAAGCGTTGTATCACGCCACATTAGGCGCTGCCAAAGCTTTGGACTTAGACAATAAACTAGGTAATTTTAAAGTAGGCAAAGAAGCCGATTTTGTGGTGCTCGATTTAAATGCCACAGCTTTACAACGCTTAAGACAACAACGTGCCAAACATATTGAAGATGTATTATTTGCTCTCATTACTTTAGCAGATGACCGTAATATTCATGCAACCTATATTTATGGACAACGTGCCTACTACCAACCCGATCAAAACTCAGCAACAGGTGGCTAAACCTGCACAACCCACGTATATGAAAGCTATAGGATGGGCAATGCTGGTACTCGGTTGTGCCTTGTTGTTACGCTCAGATTCTCATTCTGCACAAAAATGATGCTATTTTAACCATGCAAGCACGTGCAACATCACGCAAGATATATTAAAATTAGCGCATATTTTGGGGTGTTGCAGGTCAACACCTTTTTTATTTTTGCTTTTTAGGTATCTACCCATGACAGTTGAAATGCAGGTTTTGATTTCTGCAGAAGAAATCCAAACAAAAGTTCAGGAACTTGGTCAAAAAATTAATGCTCACTATGCCAATAGCGACAAAGAGTTGGTTTTAATTGGCTTATTACGTGGTTCTGTATTGTTCATGGCAGATTTATGCCGCACCATTCAAAAGCCGCATGAACTGGATTTTATGACTGTATCCAGCTACGGCGGAGGTACTGTGTCATCGCGTGATGTGAAAATTTTAAAAGATTTGGATGGTGAAATTCGCGGTAAAGATGTCTTGGTGGTTGAAGATATTATCGACTCGGGCAACACCCTAAATAAAGTGATGGAAATTTTGCAAACCCGTGAGCCAAATTCAATTGAGCTGTGTACCTTAATTAGCAAGCCATCACGCCGTGAAATTGAGCTTGAAGTTAAATTTATGGGCTTTGAAATTGAAGATAAGTTTATTGTCGGTTATGGCTTGGATTATGACCAAAAATATCGTCATATTCCGTTTATTGGCGAAATTGGCTTATAAAACAAATACGCCTCGCTTTAAAAAAGTGATCGTTTCAGATCACTTTTTTTTATGGCTGAAATTTGCATTTCATCTATCTAACAGGACAAAAACACTACATGCTGTAGCATTATTCGACTATTTTCCTTGGGATTTTTCAGCAAAGATAAGTCTGAAACATGATGTAAAACATAAACAAAGATAACAAGGAGCTGCTCATGTGGTCATTAATTGTCGCAATTGTGGTGGGTTTTATTGCAGGTCTAATCGCCCGCGCGATTCATCCTGGAGATGATAAAGCAGGGTTTATTGTCACCACCTTACTTGGGATTGCAGGGTCTTTATTGGCAACCTATGCAGGGCGTATGATGGGATTGTACGGTGATGGTTCTGCCGCAGGCTTTATTGCCTCCATCATTGGTGCGCTGATTATTCTATTTATTTATAATACGTTCATGAAAAAATCGCGTGCTTAAATCCTGTATTAACGACTGTAATTTTTCAGTCAAACATCTTCTCTCTCAATAAAAAAACCGCCTAAAAATTGAGGCGGTTTTTTTATATCTACTTCGCAATCACAAATTTCAGGTTTGCTCCGATACACACTACACAATTTTAGTTGCCAATATCAGATAAAAAATTAGCCGTTCTTAAAGACCAAATTCTTTAAAAATCTGTTCAATTTGTGCCGCAGGATATGCTCCCATAACTTTAAAGCCATTCGAGAAAATAATCGCAGGCGTACCGTTTACACCTAAACGATGCGCTAAAACAATGTTGCGCTCCACAGGGTTGGCACAACTGCTTTGACTTGTAGGCAATTGTGCTTTTGTGATCAGGTTTTCCCAAGCAAGAGCAGGGTTTTTCTCACAATACACCTGTTTAGATGGCGCAACAGATTGCGCTTTTAACGGCAAAATAAAGGTATAGATTGTAATGTTGTCCAGCTTTTTCAGTTCAGCCTCAAGCTGTTTACAATATGGGCAATTTGGGTCAGAAAAGATCGCAATCTGACGTTTTCCCGTACCTCGCACACTTTTGATTGCATCTTGTAACGGTAACTTTTTCCAATCGACACTGTTTTGTTGGATCAATAAATCTTTGGTTAAGTTATGCTGATCCTTTAAACGAATCATTGAACCCGCCAAAATATGTTGTGCATCTTCATTCAAATACACCACTTGACCATCCATAGAGGCACTGTAAATACCTTTCATTTCTGTGGCTTGAATATTGTCTAATTTCAGTTGCGGATGCTGTTGTTTGACATTTTTACTAACCGTTGCAACATCGGCCATGCTCACGGCGCTGCATAATCCCATTAAGGCAGCTAAACTCAATTGTTTAATCATGTGTTTCATCTAAATAAAGTAAATTTAGCCTGATTCTAAGCTGAAAGCTGCACAGAATTCAGTATTTTTAAGCCAGAATTACGCAATTGCTACAACTCGTTTTTGCTATGCAACGCTTTAGGTTTCACGTGGAACATTCAAGCCTGATGGCGGATTAATTTCTACTGAAATATGCACAATTTCTTCATGAATGGCGAGGGCGGTGCGGACTTGATCTGCGTCTAAATCGTGTGCGGTTTCCAATGCCAAAATACAGGAAAATTTACCCTGTCCGACTTTCCAAACATGCAAGTCTGTAATCATCACACTGCCTGGTAACTCTGCAATCACTTCACGAATTTCATCCACCACAGGATGATCCATTTCTGCATCCAGCAATGTTTTCCCTGTTTCCTGCATCAAACCTATCGCCCAACGCGCCACTAAAATTGAACCAACAATACCTAACAGTGCATCTAGAAAATCCCAGCCCCAATATTTACCCGCAATTAAAGCAATAATCGCAAAAATTGAAGTCACCGCATCTGCCACCACATGCATAAAGGCGGCTTTTTGATTCAGGTCATGGCTGTCATGCGTATGCTCATGATGGTGATGGTGATGGTGATGGTGATGGTGATGGTGATGGTGATCATCTTCATGTAATAACCATGCACAAATCAAATTGACCAATAACCCTAAAATTGCAATTGGGATGGCTTGGTTATACTGAATATCGACAGGAAAAAATAAACGCTCGATAGAGTGAATTGCCATAAATGCAGCCACCACCAACAATAAAATGGCGCTGCTATAGCCAGCTAAAATTTCAATTTTCCATGTACCAAAACTAAACCGTGTATCTGCTGCATAATGACGTGCTGCCCGATAGGCAAAATAAGCCAAGCCTAGCGCCAGCATGTGTGAGCTCATGTGCCAGCCATCCGCTAGCAAAGCCATGGAATGAAAAATCCAACCACCCAAGATTTCCAAGAACATCATGACAGCCGTCAGCAAAGCCGCATATAATATTTTTTTCTGCGCCAGCGGATTGCCTTGATCGAATTGATGTGGATGGATACGATGAGAGTGTTGCTGACGCATAATGGGAAATCATTGTTAAATATACTCTCCTAGAGTATATAGAAATTGAGGTGATGTGTTGGGTCATTTACATACAGATAAGAAAATTTTAAATCGCATCAAACGTCTACAAGGGCAAATTGGGGCAGTGGAACAAGCACTTCACAATCCTGATCATGGCTGTATTGAAGTTTTACAACAAGTCGCAGCTATTAAAGGTGCGGTCAATGGTTTGATGAATGAGTTAATCGAATCGCATTTGCGTCATCATGTGATTGGTGATCAATGCGCGATTGATGAACATGAACTGGAAGAGTTTATGAAACTGCTAAAACGCTATGCTTAACCACAAATAGGCTTGACCACATTCAAGAATTGTCTTTACACTGAGTGATATTTCTCACTTTTTGAGAGCTAAGCTCAACAGTTTAGCCATCAATCGAGTTTTTTATGACTCATTCTCATCCTTGGCATCCTTTTGTGATGATCAGTCTTGCTCTGATTATTGGCACCATGGGAACAGCACTTGCAAGCCCCTTGTATCCAATTTATCAGGAAGTGTGGCAGCTTTTACCCAGCCATATCACCTTTATTTTTGTGTCTTATATGCTCGGTTGTTTGGCCACCTTGCTCTTTTTAGGGCGTACCAGCAACAGTATCGGCTTCTTAAAAACCCTAGAACTGGGTTTAATAATCATCACCCTCGGACTGATTCTGTCGATGTTTGCCACCAATCCGCTTTGGCTTGCTTTGGGGCGTTTTGTGATCGGGATTGCTTCAGGTCTAATGACCACATCGGCGTTAATTGGCTTAATGTGGAGTATCCCCGAATCACATAAAGCACATGCGCCACAGCTCAGTTCAGTCATTACCGCAGTCGGGTTTGGCTTAGGCCCTTTGCTTGGTGGCGGTGTGGCACAATTTTCAGCAGCACCTTTGTTTAGCCCATATATTCCAGTCATTTTGGGTGCTGTCCTGTGTTTTATTGGATTGTTACGTTTAGCGCCACCTGAATTTACACCACAAGCCTTCTCGATTGCCCCAAAATTAGAACGCCCAGAACCACGCTTTCATGCAGAATTTTATATTACAGGTTTAACCGCATTCTGTGCCTTTGCTGCCTTTAGTTTATTTGCTTCGCTCTCTCCCTCTTTTGTGCAAGTGATTATTCCGTGGCACGGGCCTTTGGTCAGTGGTTTGGCCATCACCTGTATTTTGCTGATTTCAGCGCTGGTGCAGTATTTTTCTAAAGCCATTCCTGCACAAAAATGTCTAAATTATGGGCTGTATTTGCTGTTATTGAGTTTATTGGTACTCGGTTTATGCATGTATTTACACTGGAGTTTTCTATTTTTTGTGAGTGATGTGCTGCTAGGCATAGGACACGGGTTGGCATTGATTGGCGCTTTTGGTTTAATTCATGCCATGACCAATCTGCAGAATCGTGCTGCAGTGATGTCGACCTATTTATTTGTGGGCTATTTAGGCACGATTCTGCCAATTATTGCAGTCGGTTATCTGGCCGATCATTTCGGTTTAACCACCGCCGTACTTAGCTTTTGTGCAGCCATCTGCTTACTGTGTGGCTACATCATTATTTGGTATCGCCAGTTGCAGAACAAACCTATTTTAGGATGAGGTTTTACCTAAACTAAAAGTTAAAATCAGGACAAGGTTTGAATCAGCTGAGTTTATTCAAACCTTATAGATGACTGAGACTATGTCTTCTGTTTTGATCTCAAACTCAACAGCCATTATTTTTCATTAAGGGCTTGATGCTCTAACTCTTTAGTCAGGAAGTAATTCAAAAAGGTTCTAATCACGGCAATGATCGCCAGTTTAATTAGGCTATCTAAATCTGGATCTACTGTGGTGGCTAAAATATCTGCAGCCAACTGAAATTCAAGCGCCGTCGCAAGCCAATCCCCAAAACAATAACGTGCAGTACGCCCCGATTTTAACTGAACCAGCACCCATAAAGTTTTAACCAGACCAATCACCACGCAAATCACAGAAATGGCTTCGAGTGACAATTGCAGAAAATGAACCGAAGAAATGAGTATTTCACGTAAAAAAGCCAGTTCAAACATCCAAAAAACCTCCATCAGAGATTTCATCTCGTGCATTTAGGATTGAATTGAGCGCCAATCTTTGATTATTTTCTCATCATAGCTTTAAATGCTGCGGTTTAAAAAGACTTGCGTGATTATTGATGGGTTTTCATAAAGGTAAATTGAAATGTTTAAACATGACATGGGTTAAATCGGGTTTGTAACAAAAGAGACACTAAACATTATCAAATAGGCTGATTTTTATCAGCTGACCAACCTAAAATAGGATAATAAAAAAGCACTAAGCCACTAAAACTTAATGCTATTTTCATATCAAATCAGGAAGTAATCGCTAGAAATCATTTCCCAATACAAAACGATCCAAAAATCTTACCCAACAAATCATCTGCAGAAAAATCACCTGTAATCTCACCCAAAGCATTCTGCGCAAGACGTAACGACTCAGCCACTAATTCCCCCGCATGATAGACCACCAACTGCTCACGTGCTTCAGCCAAATACTGCTGCGTGCGCTTCATTGCGTCTAAATGACGGGTACGTGCAATAAAGGTATCTTCTTCAGGCTGAAAGCCTGCATGCGCTGTAATCGCCTCTATGAGCGATTGAACACCTGTTTCTTGTTTGGCCGACACAGTAATATGTCTAAACCCTTTAAAATCTGAAATTGCAGCTTGTACACCAGTTAAATCGCATTTATTGCCAATCAACATCAAACGCTTCGGTTCAATATGTTCCGCAAAATAATGCTGTGCCAATTGCAACGGATCTTCGTTTTGGCTCAAGTCATAGACCAATAACAATAAATCTGCCTGTTCAATTTCTTTAATCGCACGGCGAATCCCTTCCTGTTCCACAATATCCCCTGTTTCACGCAAGCCTGCAGTATCAGTCAGGGTAATTGGTAAGCCATTCAGGGTAATTTTTTCATGCAATACGTCACGAGTAGTCCCTGCAATATCGGTCACAATCGCACGTTCAATACCCGCCAAGGCATTGAGTAAGGAAGATTTACCTGCATTCGGTTTGCCCGCAATCACCACCTGCAGACCTTCACGCAACAATTGTCCCTGACGCGCAGATTGTTGCACAGCAGTCACCGAAGCAGCCACTTCATCCAGCAAATTAAGGATTTTCCCATCGGCCAAAAAGTCAATTTCTTCTTCAGGAAAATCAATAGCAGCTTCAACATGCAGACGTAAGTGAATTAACTGTTCCAGCACGGTATTCACTTTGGTGGAAAAAGCCCCTTGCAGGGAACGTAGAGCAGAACGCGCAGCGGCTTGTGAAGTGGCATCAATTAAATCAGCAATGGCTTCGGCCTGTACCAAATCCAGCTTGCCATTTTCAAAGGCGCGCATCGAAAATTCACCCGCTTTGGCAGCCGTTGCACCGAGTTCCAGTAAACGTGCCAATAAAGCATTTTGAATCACTGGGCCACCATGCCCTTGTAGTTCCACCACATCTTCGCCAGTAAATGAATGAGGATTGGGGAAACAAATCACCAAACCTTCATCCATGACTTCATTGGCTGCATCGTAAAACTGGCGAAAACCTGCGTAACGTGCTTTGGGTAAGTCTTTTTGGGTCAAGGCTGCGGCAATCGCATAGGCTTTGGATCCCGACAGGCGAATCACCCCCACACCACCACGGCCAGGTGGAGTCGCGATTGCGGCAATGGTGCTGCGGTTATACATAAAATTCACCTAAAACTTTCAAAATATATGCAAAGAAAAATCCGCCTAAGATTACCATCTTAAGCGGATTTATTCAGCAGCTCAGCCATACTTAATTGACTGGAGTTGCCTCTTCTCGTTTAGCGCGGTCTTTTTCAACACTTTTGTTGATCAAGCTTTGCTGCAAAATCGTAATCAAGTTGTTGACAATCCAGTACAGAACTAGACCTGCAGGGAAGAACAATAAGAATACGGTAAATACCACAGGCATAATGCGGAAGATTTTTGCCTGCATTGGATCTGTTGGCTGTGGGTTCAACATTTGTTGAACATACATGGTCACACCCATCAACAATGGCAAGATAAACCAAGGGTCCATTGCCGATAAGTCTTGAATCCAACCTAACCACGGTGCATGGCGTAACTCTACCGATTCCATCAATACCCAGTACAAGGCAAGGAAAATTGGCATTTGTAGTAACAATGGCAAACAACCTGACAGTGGATTCACTTGTTCACGTTTATAAAGTGCCATCATTTCTTGCGAGAAACGCATACGGTCTTCGCCAAATTCTTCTTTCATGCGCTGCATTTCTGGTGCAATCACACGCATTTTCGCCATAGAACGATAGCTCTTAGACGATAACGGCCAAAGAATCAGTTTGACAAGAACGGTTAATAAGATGATTGACCAACCCCAGTTGCCCACTAAACCATGGAAGAATTGCAAACCAATAAACAATAATTTTGCAATTGGCCATAACCAGCCATAATCCACAGTTTGGTTCAAACCTGTCGCCAAATCTTTCAATTCAGACTGAATTTTTGGACCAGAGTAGAAGGTCGCATCAACTTCTGCCACCGTACCTGCAGGGACATTAATGGTTGGCGAGGTAAAACCAATGATGTTCATTTCATCGCTAGATTTACGTGATTCCAACTTCGCTGCATACGGTTGACCATCGGCCTGCGTCAATTTTAACTGCCCTGGAACCCATGCACTCACGAAATAGTGCTGAACCACGGCCACCCAACCACCTGTTGCATCGACATTCAATTTTTCGTCATTAAAATTGTCAAATTTCAACTTGTTGTAGTGTTCTTCAGGTGTTCCCCATGCGCCGCCAAGGAAAGTACCCAAGGTAAAAATACCTTGATCTGACTTGCCTGGATCATCTGAATTATCACGTTTCAACTGACCAAACATCTGACCTTGCCAGTTTTGGCTGCTGCGGTTAATCACTTTGTGATTCACCAGCACAGGATATTCACCTTCAGTAAAACTAAAGGTTTTAATGATTTCTACACCATCGGCAGTTTTATATACCATTGGGACAGTTAAAGTTTTAACTGTTTCACCCGCTTTATTTTTGCTTTCTTTGGCATCGGCTAAGCTATAAGTCGATTTTTCAATTTCATAGCTTGGGCGGCCATTACGGCTACTGTCTGGACCATTCAGCCCGATTAACCCAGATTGCGCGACATAGGTGCGCTTAGCATCGCTTTCCAGCATGACGAAAGGATCGTCACTGTCTTTATTTTTGTCATGATTGAGTAATTCAACACGAACAATATCACCACCTTTCGGATTGATCCAAAGATGATAAAGGTCAGTTTGTACTGAAATAAGCTGCTGACTTACAGGTGCTGTGGCATCGGTTGTTTGCTGTGCAGGAATATTTGCTTGCGGTACATCAGAAGCTGCTGTAGCCGTTTGGGCATTCGGCAAATCTGCAGACACTTCATGTGAAACAACGGCAGTTTTTTGCTGCGGTGCTGTTTCAGCATTTCCATAATCTTTTTGCCACGCCAAAATGAGCAAATATGCGACGACAAACATGGCCCCGAGAATTGCAAACCTGGCCCATTGTTGCATATCTATTACCCCAAGTGGTTAGAGTGATTTTGGTTCAATAAACGATCACGAAAGGGTACAGTAATGTGATGCGTTTGAGAATCTATTTGCTGAAATGAAATAAAACGAATGACTTTTGGCGGCACCGGATCATAGCCCGAACCACCCCACGGATGACAACGACAAATACGTTTTGTAGCCAGCCACACACCACGTACAGCACCATGCGTATGGACTGCTTCCAAAGAATATTGAGAACATGTTGGAATATAGCGACAGCGTGGTCCCAATAAAGGACTAATAGCGATCTGATAGAAACGTATCAACCAATGCAGTAAACGTACCATTGGCCATCTCTACTTTTGTGGGGAGGGAGCTATTTTTGAATGCTTTTTGGCGAGACGTTGTAACTTCTGCCAAGCAAATTGTAATTGCTGATGCAATTCCGCATTAGATACCGTATCTACCCCAACTTTGGGCATTACCACAATATCTAAGTCATTTAATTGCTGTTGGTGTAAGCGAAAACTTTCGCGAGCAAGTCGTTTTACTCGATTTCGTTCGTGTGCACGACGCACTTTCTTTTTTGCAACGACAAGACCCAAACGGCTATTCGGCAGTTCGGAATGTTTTGCAAGAAATAAGAAATGGGGTTGATGCACTTTAAAAAGCGCACCATCAAACACACCTTTATAATCGGCAGCACAGCGTAATCTCAACTCTGTGCTGAAGCCATAAAGTGTTGTCATAACACCCAAGAGTCGGTTCAGCGTGACTGTATTAAACAGTTAAGCTGTGACGACCTTTTGCACGACGGCGAGCCAATACTTGACGACCAGCTTTAGTAGCCATACGAGCACGGAAACCATGAACGCGCTTACGCTTTAATTCAGATGGTTGAAATGTACGTTTCATATCGAAACTCCAAAAATGATCTTTCTATAAAGGTCCGCGATTTTAGTGCTCATTGCTTGAGCTGTCAATGAAAAACACGGTTTCTTGCAAAATAAGCCTAAATTTTTCTTTTTAACAAGTTTTCGCTCAATTGACTGGTTGATCATACAAATTAAAGTATACACAAGATAAGTAATTGTTTATGCTTGACTAATAAGTTATTAACAGTATTATTCATATAATTATCCACAAGCTTATTCTGTTTAATTTTAAAATTTTCGGTTTTGAATTTAAATTTAAACTCAGATTGAATTATCCACAGTTGCAACGTTTCTTATAAATAAATTCAAATTTATAAATTTAAATTTATTACTATTAGGGACGCATTTTTCTGTTGAAAACCCACTTTTCCTTTTATAAAACAAAATTTTGAATTGTGGATATCTGTGTTTCTATAATTTTAATACTATGTGGATAACTTTGTGCTATATTTTATCCACACCTTGCGGATAAACTTATCCACACCACGTTTCAAATTTAAATTCAGGTTTAATGATTCCTTTTTTGAGCAATTTTGCTGATTTTGTCATGACAGATGTGGATAACTTGGTTAGAATGGCGACCCGCTCAGGCGGTCGAGAGAAGTTTTAAATTTAAAAATGGATTAGATAGGGGTTTCACATGCTTTGGACGGACTGCTTAAATCGCTTGCGACAAGAGCTCTCTGGAAATGTCTTTACAATGTGGATTCGCCCATTGGTGGCAGAAGAAGTTGAAGATACATTAAAACTTTATGCGCCTAATCCTTATTGGACGCGTTACATTCAAGAACATCATCTGGAATTGATTACTATTTTGGCAGAGCAGTTGTCTGAGGGACGCGTGCGTAAGGTCGAAATTTTAGTCGATTCGCGTCCAGGTGCAATTTTATCGGCCAGTGAACAACCTGCTACCACTACTGCTGCGCTGGAATCTAGCCCTGCGCCTGTGGCCAAGCCTAAACGTGAAAAAGAAGAAAGTTCTGCAAAAAGCCGTAAACGCCAACTCAATCCGTTATTTACCTTTTCCTTATTTGTGGAAGGTCGTTCTAACCAAATGGCTGCGGAAACCTGTCGCAAGGTATTGACCCAATTGGGGGCTTCACAGCACAACCCATTATTTTTGTATGGCCCAACAGGTTTGGGTAAAACTCACTTGATGCAAGCGGTGGGCAATGCTTTGTTGCAAGCCAAACCGAATGCACGGGTGATGTACATGACTGCAGAAAGTTTTGTGCAGGATTTTGTCAGCTCTTTGCAGCAGGGCAAGGTTGAAGAATTTAAGAAAAACTGCCGCTCTTTAGATTTGTTATTGGTGGATGACATTCACTTATTGGCAGGTAAAGAAGCCAGTTTGGTGGAGTTTTTCTATACCTTTAACGCTTTATTGGATGAATCTAAACAGATTATTTTGACTTCAGACCGTTATCCAAAAGAATTAACCGAATTGGATGCACGTTTGGTGTCACGTTTTTCTTGGGGCTTATCAGTCGGGGTAGAACCGCCAGATATTGAAACCCGAATTGAAATTTTATTAAAGAAAGCTGAAAGCAGCGCCGTAGATTTACCACGTAACTGTGCTTTATTTATTGCCCAGCAAGTGGTGGCTAATGTGCGTGAACTTGAAGGTGCACTCAATAAAGTGGTGGCAATTTCCCGTTTTAAAGGCACCCCAATCGATCTAGATGTGGTACGTGAATCTTTAAAAGATGTCTTGGCAATTCGCGCACGTACCATCAGTACCGAAAATATTCAGCGAGTCGTGAGTGAATATTTCCGTATTCCGCTCAAAGAATTGGTGGGGCCAAAACGTACCCGTATTTATGCGCGTCCACGTCAGTTGGCAATGGGCTTGGCACGTGAGCTGACAGGCGACAGTTTCCCTGAAATTGGTATGGCATTTGGTGGCCGTGATCACAGTACCGTGATGCATGCCTGCGAAAAAGTACAAAGCCTGCGCGAAGAAGATCCGATCTTTAACGAAGACTATAAAAACCTGCAACGATTGTTGCAAAGTTGACCGAATTTGCTCAAATTCTGTTCTTGCCATGCGGCAGCTTTTGCCGCATAGTACACTGCTAAAAAACCTATTTTATACTCCAATCTTCAGTTGTTAGAGGAATGTACCGTGCGTTTAAAAATCGCGAAAGAAAGCTTACTGAATGTTCTGTCACATGTCGTAGGAGCGGTTGAACGTCGCCATACCTTAAATATTTTATCCAATGTCAAAGTTCAGGTGACTGAGCAAGCCTTAACCATTACTGGTTCGGACTTGGAAGTGGAATTGGTTGCCAGTACGAATCTGACTGAAGGGGCATGTTTACAGGCTGGGGAAACTACAGTGCCTGCACGTAAACTGATGGATATTTGTAAATCTTTACCAAGCGCAGCTTTGATTGATTTGCAAATCACTGAAGATCAGCGCTGTATTTTAAAATCGGGCAATAGCCGCTTTGTATTAGGTACTTTGCCTGCGGAAGATTATCCATTATTGGCTACAGAAAATGCTCAAGGTACGCAAGTGACGGTTACTGAGCGTGAGCTGAAGCGTTTGTTTGAAAAAACTGCGTTTGCGATGGCAGTGCAGGATGTACGCTTTTATTTAACGGGTACTTTGTTAGAAATTGATGAAAACCAATTACGTGCTGTGACCACAGATGGTCACCGTTTGGCCTTGTGTGAAACAGCGGCATCTTCGACAGCTACTCAATTAATTCAAGCCATTGTGCCGCGTAAAGCTGTGGCTGAATTGCAGCGTTTGCTGAGCATTGAAGATGAACAACTGGCACTTTTAATTGGGCGTGAATTGCTGAATGTGACCATTCGCACCCCAAGCCGTGACAAAGAACAAGCAGAAATTACCGTGCGTTTTACCACTAAATTAATTGATGGTAAGTTCCCAGATTATCGCCGTGTGATTCCACGTGGTGGTGATAAAAACGTGCTGATCGCGCATGATGTATTTAAACAATCTTTACAGCGTGTGGCGATTTTAAGTAATGAAAAATTGCGTGGCGTATTCCTGAATTTTAGTGCGGACACCTTGCAATTACGTGCCAATAACCCAGAACAAGATGAAGCAATTGAAGATTTAGCGATTCAATATGCCGATTCGCCGTTAGAAATGTCATTTAACGCACAGTATTTATTGGACGTATTAGGGGCATTGGATGGCGATGATGTATCGATGACCATGACCGAAGCCAATCAATCGGTATTGGTACAAGATCCAGCACATCAAGATCAAACCTATGTTGTGATGCCAATGCGTGTTTAAGTGAGCGGTTTATTTCAAGATTAAATCTAGCTGAATCATGCATATTACGCGTTTACATATCGAGCGTGTTCGGAACTTAAAAGCGGTTGCACTTCATGAGTTGCAGCCGTTTAACGTCTTTTATGGGCAAAATGGTTCGGGTAAAACCTCGATTTTAGAAGCGATTCATTTATTGGCGACAGGGCGTTCTTTTCGCACCCATATTCCTAAAAATTACATTCAGAACACTAGCCAAGATGCGATTGTATTTGCTCAGTCATTGACTGAAAAAATTGGCATGCAAAAAATGGCATCGGGTGAGCAGTTGATTAAGGTCAATGGCGACCCTGTTGCGACCCAAGGGCAATTGGCTAAAATTCTGCCTTTACAACATATTGATCCACTCAGTACCGATATTATTGACCATGGTGCAAAACCACGACGGCAACTGTTGGACTGGTTGATGTTCCACGTGGAACCAGAGTTTTATCACGCTTGGCAATATTATTCACGTGCCTTAAAACAACGTAATAGTTTGCTTAAATCACAGCGACATTTAAGTCTGTCGGACTTGGAACCGTGGAACAAAATGCTCAGTGATTATGGTGAGATTTTGCATCGGCAGCGTTTGGGAACGGTGGAACAATGGCAGCAATTTTTTGCACAAGATTTACAGTATTTATTGCCTGATTTGCACATTAGTCTGGAATACAGCGCAGGCTTTCATACCGAAACAGGCTTGTTGAATGATCTGTGCAATTATCATCAAAAAGATGTGGGACGTCGCTATACCGAATATGGGCCACACCGCGCCGATTTACGCTTAAAAACCCCAATGGGTGATGCCGATGTGGTGCTGTCACGTGGGCAGAAAAAGCTATTGATTATGGCATTAAAACTGTCACAGATTGCAATGCTGCATGCGTCTAATAAGGAAACTGTGGTATTATTAGATGATCTGACAGCAGAATTAGATTTAAGCGCACAACAACGTTTAATTGAACGATTAAGCCAATTGGGTAGTCAAGTTTTTATTACCACTTTAGATCATCAATCCGTGCAACAACACTTACAAGCGTTGTCGATTCCTTATCGCTTATTTCAGGTCGATCACGGAACGGTGCAGGCTGTTGAGCAATAATTTTTTTATCTTTGGATAGACCTATTTTTCACTAGGGAGAAACCATGAGTTCAGAAGATCAATCTGTCTCTACTACAGAACAAACCAATGAAAAGGCTTATGATTCCTCTAGTATCAAAGTATTGCGTGGCCTAGATGCTGTTCGTAAACGCCCAGGCATGTATATCGGTGATACAGATGATGGTACAGGTTTGCATCACATGGTGTTCGAGGTAGTCGATAACGCTATTGATGAAGCTTTGGCGGGTCATTGTGATGAAATTTTGGTGACTATCCATGAAGATGAATCTGTCAGCGTATCTGACAATGGTCGTGGTATCCCAACCGATATTCACCCTGAAGAAGGTGTCTCTGCAGCAGAGGTCATTCTGACCATTCTGCACGCAGGTGGTAAGTTTGATGACAACAGTTATAAAGTGTCGGGCGGTTTGCACGGCGTTGGTGTGTCGGTGGTCAATGCTTTATCGAGTAAACTTGAATTAACGATTAAACGCGCGGGTCAAATTCACCAACAGGAATACCGCCATGGTGATCCACAATATCCTTTAAAAGTAGTGGGCGACACTGAGCAATCAGGTACGACTGTGCGTTTTTGGCCAAGTGCTGAAACCTTTAGCCAAACCATTTTTAATGTGGATATTTTGGCACGCCGATTGCGTGAATTGTCTTTCTTAAACGCGGGCGTGCGTATTGTATTGCGTGATGAACGTGTCAATTTAGAACATATTTTTGACTATGAAGGTGGTTTGTCTGAATTTGTGAAATATATTAATGCAGGCAAAACCCATCTGAATGAAATTTTCCATTTCACGACACAGGCTGAAAACGGAATTACCGTAGAAGTTGCTTTGCAGTGGAATGATTCCTATCAGGAAAACGTACGTTGCTTTACCAATAACATTCCACAAAAAGACGGTGGAACGCACTTGGCAGGCTTCCGTGCTGCGCTAACCCGTGGGTTAAACAACTACATGGAAAGCGAAAATATCCTGAAAAAAGAAAAAGTCGTGGTGTCGGGTGATGATGCACGTGAAGGTTTAACCGCGATTGTGTCGGTCAAAGTGCCAGATCCAAAATTCTCATCACAGACCAAAGAAAAACTGGTATCGAGTGAAGTGAAACCTGCTGTTGAGCAGGCCATGAATAAATCTTTCTCTGAATATTTATTGGAAAATCCACAAGCGGCAAAATCCATTGCGGGTAAAATTATTGATGCAGCGCGTGCCCGTGATGCGGCGCGTAAAGCCCGTGAAATGACGCGCCGCAAGAGTGCTTTGGATATTGCAGGTTTGCCTGGTAAATTGGCTGACTGTCAGGAAAAAGACCCTGCATTATCTGAATTATATCTAGTCGAGGGTGACTCGGCAGGTGGTTCGGCTAAACAAGGTCGTAACCGTAAAATGCAGGCAATTTTGCCACTGAAAGGTAAAATCCTGAACGTGGAACGTGCCCGTTTTGACAAGATGATTTCATCGGCAGAAGTAGGTACTTTAATTACCGCTTTGGGCTGTGGTATTGGTCGTGAAGAATATAACCCAGACAAACTGCGTTATCACAAAATCATCATCATGACCGATGCTGACGTAGATGGTTCACACATTCGTACCTTGCTATTGACCTTCTTCTTCCGTCAAATGCCAGAATTGGTTGAGCGTGGTCATATTTATATCGCACAGCCACCATTGTATAAGCTGAAAAAAGGCAAGCAGGAACAATACATCAAAGATAACGATGCTTTAGAAACCTATTTAATTTCTAATGCGATTGATGAATTGGAGCTGCATGTGAGTGCTGATGCACCTGCAATTCGTGGTGAGGCTTTAGCCAAAGTCATTGCTGATTATCAAACTTCACAAAAGAGTTTGAGCCGTTTAACGCTGCGTTATCCTGCAAGTCTGTTGGATGGTTTATTAGAATTAGATGCCTTTAAAATTGATCAAGCAGCAGATCAGGCGTATGTACAACAATGGGGCGAGCAATTACGTCAAAGCATTGAACGATTACAGCCAGGTTTGCGTCCTGAATTAAGCATCGAACAGTTTGAAAAAGAAGATGCGGATGGTCAAAAATCTGCAACGTATTGGCCACGAATCACGGTATATGTGCACAACTTGCCCCATACTTATTTACTAGATACAGGTTTGCTGGGTTCAGCTGAATATGCACGTTTGCTGAAAAATTCAAAAAGCTGGTTTACGCTGCTTGAAGAAGGTGCGTATTTGGAAAAAGGCGAACGTAAAATTACGGTCAACAATTTCCATCAAGTGTGGCAACACATTTTGCAGGACTCGCGTCGCGGCATGATGATTCAGCGCTATAAAGGTTTGGGTGAGATGAATGCGGAACAACTTTGGGAAACCACGATGGACCCAGAAAACCGCAATATGTTGCAAGTCACCATTGATGATGCCATTGAAGCAGACCGCATGTTCTCTTGCTTAATGGGCGATGATGTAGAACCACGTCGTGCCTTTATTGAAGAAAATGCCTTAAATGCAGATATTGACGCTTAATTCGTCCAAATCATCCGCATAACCATAAGCACTCTACGGAGTGCTTTTTTATGTTTGGCTTTTGTTGTTGGTAAGCGTCCGCTGAACACACCTTCTGAATTCATCCTATAAGCCTTAATTTAGTTCCCACCTAAAAACAAGTGGGGACTTAAATTTATGACTACAAATAATCAGACATCCATCGCATCTCTTGCGAAAAAACGAAGAACATACAGTGCTGAATTTAAACAGCAGATCGTTCAGGCTTGTAAAGCACCGGAC